>DATBBO010000029.1:0-6880 GCA_036270995.1 Dongiaceae bacterium
GAGCCGATCATTCTCAGCGAGGCCGCACCCCACTTCGTCACCTATATCGCTCCCACCGGTGCCGCCACGGTCAACCGGATTCACGCCGATTGCCTCGGATGGACGCAGGCGCTTGCCTTCGAGGCACCCGCCAAGGCGAGCGTCGTCACCCCGGTGAAGCTGGGCGACCAGGCATATCTCATCTTCGCGTAGCAGGGCCAAGGAGCATCGCCATGCCCCGGTCGAAGAGCGCGGCGGCAAAGCATCAACCCAAGACATCCGGCCGACCGCCGTCCTCCGCCGCCAGGCCGGTGCCGCCCGACGCCGTGCGCGTCTGGCGCGGATTCCGCCTTGGAACGCTTACGCCGCAGGATTTCCTGACCGATCTCGGGACGATCTTCATCCCGGTGACCGCGCAGCTCCAGCGGCTCTACGGGCTGACGGCCTATCTGCCAACCGTGCTCCCGACATCCAAGCCGGAAGGGGTGCCGGACGAGATCGCCTTGGTGTTCTACGAGTCGCAGCAGGCTTACACCGACACTTCCAGCATCGTCGCCGGACGCGCCTACAGCCTGCTGCACCGGACGGTCTTCGCCTTTCCGGCGAGCCAGACCGGCTTTCCGATCCTGTTCCAGTCCACCGCCAATCTCGGCCAGCCCTATCATCTCTTCACCGGCGCCGTTGACTGGCAGCAGGGATATGCCCAGGTCTTCGTCGGCGCCCGGGCGCCTTCCGTCACACCGCAGAAGTTCTTGTCGCAGCTGCGGTCCTTCTTCGCGCAGCAGCAAACCTATCCGGCCAAGGGCCTCGACGGCGCCGTCTTCTGCATCGCGGCCGACTGGGTCCTCTACTGGGAGCACTGGGTATCGGAAGCGGCCTCGCTCAAGGGGCGGATCTCCGATCTGGCGAAGCTGGCCCATCGCGTGCTCCTCCAGCCCTATGTCGCGCAGCCCATCGACCCGGCTCTGACGGCGCACTCCCCGGGACTGTCCGGGGTCGAAGGCAAGAGCATGAACATCATCTTTCCGAGATAGAGGATGGCGATGAGCAATCTCCGGCCCGGCATCGATGACGATCCCGCCGATTTCATGTTTTTCGTCAGGCTCAACGTGCCGTTCGACGACCGTGCGAAGATGATCGCGACGCTGAAGGCGCTGCAGGCGGTGCAGGACGAGATGATGAATCCTGCGCGAACCTTTTCGGCGGCGCGGCTTCCGGACGGCAGCCGGCGCCCGCGCCTGGTGGTCGCTGATCTCCGCTTGAATCTCCTGGTCGCCTTCGGGCTCCGATTCTTCCTCGGGCCGCTGGGCTCGCCGGCCCGCGCCAATGAGCAGCCGGTTCCGAATTTTCCGCCCGGCGGGTCCTTCACGCCGCGAACCCCCGTGCGCTTCCAGATGACCGACCGGGTGGTGCCGCTCTATCTCAGGACCATGAGCGCCGCAGGCGACCAGCAATGGATCACCTCGGTGCTGACCGAGCGGAACAGCGGCGCGGCGCCCGCTGCCGACGATGTGAACACCGCCTTCAGCGCTTGGCTCGCCGCGGGCGAGGCCGACATCCTCCTGCAGATCGAATGCGAGAACGAGTTCGTCGCGATCGATTTCCTCGACGCCATCCGCGAGCGCGTCATCGACCCCAACGGGCTGCTGGTCGCCAGCATCCAGCGCGGCGCCTCGCGCCGGGACGGCAAGGCCCATATCGGCTTCTTCGATGGCACGAGCAATCTGCGCGAAATGATGCGCAGCGACCCGGTCGGCTATCGCGCCAAGATCTACCTGCCGACGCCTTCGGCCGCCTATCCCGGCCAGCCGATCGAGGTCCGCGACGATCCGCGCTACGACGGCGGCAGCTATCTCGTCTACCGCAAATACCTCGAGAATCTGGATCTGTGGTACTCGGACGATTTCCAGGTCACCGATTTCTACGGCAAGGTCTTCAAGGGCGAGGAAGCGCGGCGCCATGCCATCGGCCGCGATCCGCATACGGGCAAGGCCATCAGCCGCATGTCGAACAGGCAGCTTGAGCCGGAGCCCGACCATACGGAGATCAATCTCGGCTACAACGAGGCGCATGCGCTGAAGGCCCGCGGCGGTGCCACGGCGCCGTTCATGGGCCCGTTCCCGCCCGTTCCACTGGGCCACGCGAATGCCTTCAACACCCAGGACATCCGCATTCGCCGCCGCGGAATCTCCTTCTCCGAGGTCAATCCCCAGACCGGCAAGGTGGATTACGGCCTGCATTTCGTCTGCTTCCAGAACAACATCCAGCAGACGGGCTTCGAGTTCATCAACAACATCTGGCTGATCAATCCCGATTTCCGGCGCAGCGTCGATGGGCTGATGAATCCCGTCGGCAAGATCATCACGCCGCTCGAGGGCGCCTATTACTTCGTCCCTCCCGAGCAGCACAGCTATCCGGGGGACGTGTTTTTCGAATAGCGGGACGAAGGAGCGAGCGATGGCCCCACAACCGGCAGGCGGCGTCATCACCCATCACGGGATGGTCAAGTTCGATTTCTCGACCGGCCAATACAGCCGCCTCTCAGGCGGGGGAAAATGGACGGTGCGGCCGATCGACTGGCCGGGGCTTCCAGCACCGCCCCCGCTGGGGCAGGTGTTGATCGTGTTCAATCCGCCCATCGACGGGCCCTATACCGTGACCGTCAGTCCGAGCCGGACACCCGACGCGCCGATGCTCTGCTGCAACTACGGCAATGTCACGCCCGCGGGCTTCGAGGTGGTCATCTTCAACCCGGTCGCGCAGCTGTCCTACCAGACGGTGCGAAACGGCGACTTCTCCTTTCTGGTCGTCCGCTAGGCGAAAGGACTCCCGCCATGAAGATGCCCATGCCGATGCCGCAACCATCCAATCACGGATTCAGCCTGCTCGGGCGAACCTCGCTGGTCCTGTCGCACATTCCCATGTTCATGCCGCCGCATCAGGCGCAGCTCTTTCTCGAGGTCAAGCTCGCGGGCGATGACGGGCAGGATCCGACGAAGATCTATCTCGATGATCAGGCGAAGACCAAGACCACCGACTACGTGCTTCTCGCCGATCCGCTGGTGCTGCCGAAGCTGGGGCCGGAGGCTGCCGACCCGATCCGCAGCTTCACCGGCAAGCTCTTCCGGGGATGGCCCTTCAACAATCCCAACACGGCTCCGCTCCTGGTGCCCAAGCTCACCGTCCACATCCTGCGGTCGCTCTATTTCCACGACATCACCCATGACAAGCCTGCCGCCGATCTGACCTATCTCGCCTTCGCGACCCGCGAGAGCGGCTATCTCGTGCACAAGCTGGTGCAGCCGGCCGATCTGAAGAAGGCGCCGGTTCCACCGGATTTCGTCCAGATCCTGTCGGCTCAGATCCACGAACTCGGCTCGGCGAAGCATCCCCATGTGGAAGAGCTGTCCTTTCCCAGCGTGCCGAACAACCTCGCGCACAAGCTCTCTGCCGACCAGGCCGCGACCGGGATGCTGCACGGCAAGAAGGCGAAGATCCACACCCATGCGGAGCTGATCTACGATTCCTCGCATCTGACCTGAACGACGGGGGGCGCATGATGGCCTACGACCCGCCGCGGCAGGTGCATCCCAAGGCATCCCCAGATCCGCTGGAGGTGGCCCTCGTCTTCAACGTCAGGCCCTGCGGCACCTGCCGCTTCTTCTGGCCCGAGGACGCCGCGCAGCAGCCCTACGGTCCCTATTCGGGCTATGACTTCGATTCGAACACGCCGACGGAGAACAAGGGGGGCGCGAAGGACAAGTCCTTCGTCTGGCTCAAGGGCACGACCCGCGAGCCGGGCTTCCCCGACGCCGAGGTGATGGATGGCTGCCGCAAGGCGCCGATCATGACCATCGGGATCAACCCCAACCTGACCGCCTTCGCCCCGGGACCGACCGGCACCTCATGGTGCTATCCCCTGTTCTCCAGCGCCAATGGCACCGACTCCTGGACGAAATACGCCTACTACTATCGCTACCGCTCGATCTACCAGGAGCATCTCGACCTGAAATTCGCCGAGGGCTTCCTCCTGCCCGAAGGCCGGATCACGGCGCCGAAACCGGGGGTGATGCGCGAGGCGCCCCGCGCCAGCAGCGATCCGGCCTATGAGCTGCGCGTGCAGTATGACGGCGAGCCCGACCCGACGGCGATCCATCTGCCAGGGAAGCTGGGCCAATCGCCCTATGTCGTCCTCCTGGCGGCGGATCAGCGCTTTGCAAAAGGCGACCTCCTGGCGGCGCGCATTCAGGTGCCCGGCGGCCG
This sequence comes from Dongiaceae bacterium, assembly GCA_036270995.1. Taxonomy (GTDB): domain Bacteria; phylum Pseudomonadota; class Alphaproteobacteria; order Dongiales; family Dongiaceae; genus DASXQK01. The sequence goes on from DATBBO010000029.1 coordinate 4,243, forward strand.
CCAGGCGGAGATCTACGGCCAGGCGATCGGCTACTACACCCAGATGCTGCCGGTACTCGACAGCTTCACCGCCTTCCTGCGCGCGAAGGGCCATGCCGACGCGGCGCTCCGGGTGGGTGAGGATGTCGGCCAGCTCGACATGGTCGCCTGCGCCTCACCGCATTGGGGGCCGCAATGGCTCGGCGGCGTGAGCCAGAGCGTCAATACCATCATCGCCAACTGTGTTCACCGCAATGCCTGGGCAATGAAGCAGCTGGTGCAGACGCGACCCGCCGTTCTGTTTCTCGTCGGGCAAGCCTCCTGGTCGATGTTCCAGCACTCCTTCTCCCATCTGGTCCAGGCCGACCCGCCGCTGCCGGCGGTGCCGGAGGATGGCCCCTATACCCTCCTGCGGCACACGACGCAGCATGACTGCAGGCTGCGGATTTCGCTCAAGGCCGGCGGGGAGGATTACGAGCTGTCAACGCGCCTCGTCGTCACCCCGCATTTCTCCTATGACGTGAATTTCCTGCCGCAGTTCCGCATGGATCCCGAGGTCTTCGCGGCCTATGCCCGGAAATTCCCGGATGCCGCCGCCTTCCTCGAGCATGATCCGCGCATGCAATTCCAGAAGCCCGCATCCGGCTATGTCGCCGCCGGGCTGAGCCAGGACGCGGCCACGGTGCTGGCCGAGATCAAGCGGAAATTCGCCGCCGCCGCGCCCGAGCTCATGGCGAGCTTCTACGATCCGCACCGCATGATGTCGGATCTCCTGGCCGAGCTCTATGCCAAGGGGGAGCTGACCTATACCAAAGGCGTCGGCGGCAAGCGGGGCTTCCTGTCGCGCGCCCAGGGGCCTTGCGCCTTCTGCGACAACCGGCATTGGCGCTTTCCACAAGGCTGTCCTTACGACAAGCCGAAGGAGAAGCCTTATCCAGTCGGTTTCCTCGAGAAGGTCGTCGCGAGAAGCCTGAAGGCGTGAGCCGGGCCAGCAGGGCCCGTGCTCGTTCCCGCAGAAATGACCCGTGTGACCCGCGCCGGTTTCCCCTTCCCCGGGAATGATCTAGCCTGTGCGCGAGGCGGAGATATCGAAAGGGAAGGGAATGTCGGGGACGCAAAGCCTGCTTGGCGAGCTGTCGCGGCTCGCGAAGGGGCCTCTGGCCGAGGCGACGGCGATGCCGCCGGGGCTTTATCACGACCCGGCGATCTTCGCTCTCGAGCGCGAGAAGCTCTTCGCCCGGGGCTGGCTCTGCGCCGGCCTCGCCGTCGAGATCCCGAAGCCCGGGGATTATCTGAGCTTCTCCATCAACGACCAGCCGATCATGGTCATCCGCGGGGAGGATGACCGCATCCGCGCGCTCGCCAATGTCTGCCGCCACCGGATGATGCGCCTGGTCGAGGGGCGAGGGAGCTGCAGCCGGATCGTCTGCCCCTATCACGCCTGGACCTATGGGCTCGACGGCCAGCTCCTGGCAGCGCCTCATATGAAGCGTACGCCGGGATTCGAGCCGCGCGAGCTTCGCCTGGCGGAGATCCGCAGCGAGATCTGGCAAGGCTGGATCTATGTCACCCTCGATCCCGCGGCGGAAAGCCTCGCCGCGCAGCTGGCCCCGCTCCATGAGATGGTGGCCCCCTATGACATGGCCGGCTATCTCTCGATCGTGACCCAGGATCATGTGTGGAGCACGAACTGGAAGCTGCTCACCGAGAATTTCATGGAGGGATATCACCTCCCGGTCACCCATCGCCGCACGGTCGGCGCCTGGTTCCCCGCCGAGGAGACGGAGTTCCCGCAAGAGAGCCACGCAGCCTTCACCTGGCAGACCTTCACCAAGACCGAGGGAGCCACCTATGGCCGGGCCCATCCGGCCAATAAGCGGCTGGCCGGGCGGCAGCGCTTCACCTCGGTCATGCCGACAGTGTTTCCGACCCATATGTATGTCCTGGCTCCCGATCACCTCTGGTACCTTTCCCTCAGGCCCAAATCGGTCGGCGAGGTGCATGTGCGCTTCGGCGCCGCGCTGGCACCCGAGGTGATGGCGGGGCTGAACGATCGCGAGGGCTTCGTTGGCGAGCTGGTCGATTTCTTCGACCGCGTGAACGCGGAGGATCGCGGCGTGGTCGAGGGCCTCTATGAAGGCACCGGCGCGCCGCTGGCCCGGCCCGGCCGGTTATCCTGGCTCGAGCGTGAGATCCATGATTTCATGGGTTATCTCGATCGCGGCCTCTCCGCTTGAGGAGCCGGTGGGCGCGTCCATGCGCCGAGGCTGAAGCCCATGTCCGAGTTCACCGTCCAGTCGCTGCTGAAGACGCCGTCGATCAGCGTCCAGGATGTCTATTGCCGCGGGAGCTGCCGGCATCAGAGCGCGGAGGAATGCGCGGGCACCACGCAGCTCGTGTTCCCCTATCGCGGCGTCTATGTGCGCCATATGGGACGCGACGAGGCCGTCGCCGAAGCGAACCAGGTGCTGTTCTTCAACGCCGGCGAGCCCTACCGGGTCAGCCATCCGGTGCCGGGCGGCGATGCCAGCTTGACGCTGATCGTGGACGAGCCGCTGCTGCGGGAGCTGACGCCGCCGGGCTTCCTGCGGGATGGCGCGGCGTTGGCATTTCGCCGGCAGCGCCTGCGGATCGATCCCAGGGCGCAGGCGCTCGTGGC
>DATBBO010000030.1:0-4451 GCA_036270995.1 Dongiaceae bacterium
ACCGACCTCATCGGGCCCTATGGCTATTGCTCCGATCTCTCGCGCACATTCTTCTGCGGGCCGGGCCGGCCGAGCGAGGAGCAGAAGCGCCTCTACGGCATGGCCTATGAGCAGATCCACACCAATCTCGAGCTGCTGAAGCCGGGGCTCAGCTATCGCGAGTTCGCCGAGAAGAGCTTCCAGCTGCCGCCGAGCTTCGCGCCCAACCGCTATTCGGTGATCTTCCACGGCGTCGGGCTGGCGGACGAATATCCGGCCTGCCTCTATGTCCAGGATTATCTCGCCGGCTTCGGCTATGACGGGATCCTGGAGCCGGGCATGACCATCTGCATCGAGAGCTATATTGGCGAGGCCGGGGGCGATGAAGGCGTGAAGCTGGAGCAGCAGGTGCTGATCACCGAGACCGGTTATCAGCAGCTCTCCACCTTCCCTTTCGAGACCGACCTGCTGCCCTCGCGCTGGCTGTGAGAAGAACGACGCCCCTCCTTCTTCAATGAAGAGGCGTGGCTGAGAGGCAAAGAGGAACGTCATGACGCATCGCCTCACCGGGGACCAGATCGAGGCCTATCGCCGCGACGGGTTCGTCGCTTTGCCAGGCTTCTTCGCGGCGGCGGAGATCGAGCCGCTGCGCCGGGCCTGCCTGGCCGATCCGGAGATCGAAGGCGCGCTCTGGGCGCTCGCCGACAGCCAGGGCAATCCCCAGGAGGTCGTGACCTGGACGGAGCTGGGCAGCGATTATCTCAGCGTGCTGCCGCGCCTTGCCCGCATGGTGGAGGCCGCAGTCGAGACTATCGGCAAGCCCGTCTATCACTGGCATTCCAAGCTCTCCATGAAGAAGCCGGGGAGTGCGGGACGCTGGGACTGGCATCAGGACTATGGCTACTGGTACGAGGAGGGCTGCCTCGCCCCGGACATGACGACGTGCATGATCGCGATCGATCCGACCGATCGAGCGAATGGCTGCGTCGAGCTCGTCCGCGGCTCCCATCTCCTGGGTCGCATCGACCACAAGCGGCTGGGAGCGGCGAGCGGCGTCGATTCTGAGCGCCTCACCCATATCCTTGCCCGCCATGAGCGGGTCGCCTGCAAGATGGCGCCGGGAGATGCGGTCTTCTTTCACGCCAACACGCTGCACGCCTCGGGCGCCAACAGCAGCGACCGGCCGCGCACGCTGCTCCATTGCTCCTATAACGCGATCGCCAACGAGCCCTTCCTCGCCGAGGGCCAGGCACATCACAAATTCCGCCCGCTCGCGATGCTGCCGGATTCGGCGCTTCTCGAGGGGGCCTATGACACGATCTTCTCGAACCAGGCCTATCGCCAGCCCGATCCGGCCAAGGGCGTCACCAGCTACGGCTACAAGGTCCTGAAGTTCGCCACGCGCGCGAATCCGTAGGCCGAAGGCAAAGAAGCACAGAAGGACTCGCTTCCCTTGCGTCATGGCCGGGTCTTCGCGCGGCCATGACGGAAAAAATGAACTGCCCCTTCCGTCTTACGTCAGTCCGAAGCGTGTGCGCAGGCTCCGGCTCCAGGCACCCATGAGGCGGTCGGCGATGATGCCGATGAGGGCCACGGTAAGGCCCGCCAAGAGTCCACGGCCGATATTGGCGGTCGCGAGCGCGCTGAAGACCTCCTGTCCCAGATCGCGGGTGCCGATCATGGCGGCGATGATGTCCATGGAGAGCGCCAGCATGATCACCTGGTTGATGCCGAGCAGCAGCTCCGGCAGCGCCAGGGGGAACTGAACCTTCCACAGGAGCTGGCGGCGCGTGCAGCCCGACATGACCGCGGCCTCGATCAGCAGCGGGGGGACCTTGCGCAGCCCGTGATCGGTGTAGCGGATCGCCGGCGTCAGCGCATAAAGCACGATGCCGATCATCGCCGCCACATCGCCCACCCGGAACAGCATCACCGCCGGGATCAGATAGACGAAGGCGGGGATCGTCTGCAGCGTGTCGACGATGACGGTGATGATCCGGTTGGCGATGGCGGAGCGGGCCGCGAGGATGCCGATGGGAAACCCGATGGCACAGGCGATCACGGTGGAGACGGCGCAGAGATAGAGCGTCGTCATCGCCTTGTCCCAGAGCCCGAAGACGGCGCAGGCGGCGGTCAGGAGCGCGATCACCAAAGCCAGGCGCGCACCTCTGAGTCGCAGGCCCGCAAGCGCCAGCAGCAGCAGGCAAGAGAGCCAGGGCAGCGCCAGCAGGAAGAGCTTCACCGGCTTCAACACATGGAGCAGGAACCAGACCCGGCCGGCCTCGATCATGTCGAAGAAATGGACCGTGATCCAGCGGATGCCGGAATCCCAGAGCGGCGCGGTGGTGACGGTGAAGGATTTCGGCAGCTGGACCAGGAAGGGCACGGCCGGGCTGAGGGCCGTGGTGACGAGGAGGATCGCGAGCGCCAGCAGGAAGAGCGGATGGCGCCAGAGCCGATTGCCTTGGAACAGCCCGCCCGCCCGCGTTGTCCTGAGCGCTAGCGCCTGGCTCAGGCGATCGAGCACGATCGCCAGCAGGACGATGGAGATGCCGGCCTCGATCGCGGCGCCCAGCTTGAGCGCGCGCAGCGCCAGGAGCACGTCGAGGCCGAGCCCGCCGGCGCCGATCATCGATGAGATGATGACCATATTGAGCGCCATCATGATGACTTGGTTGACGCCCACCATGAGCAGCGGGCGCGCGGAGGGCACCAGCACGCGCCAGAGAAGCTGGCGCCGGGTGCAGCCGGCCATGCGGCCGAAATCCTGAATCTCCGCGGGCACCTGGCGCAGCGCCAGGGTCGTCGTCCGCACCATGGGCGGCACGGCGAAGACCAGCGTGGCGATCATGGCCGAGACGGGGTTGTTGCCGAAGAAGATCAGCAGCGGCACGAGATAGGCGAATTGCGGGGTGGCCTGCGCGATGTCCAGCAGCGGCACGATGATCCCGCGATCGAGCGCCGGATGGCGATAGCCCAGTATGCCGAGGAAGAGGCCGATGAGAACGCCGAGCGGCACCGCCACCACGATGAGGGCCAGCGTCGTCATGGCGCTGTCCCACTGGCCGAAGAAGGCGAGATAGAGAAAGCAGAGCCCGGTGCCGATGGCGAGCCGCCGGCCGCCCAGCGCATATCCGGCGATGGCGAAGCCCGCGCTCACCCCCACCCAGGAAAGGCGCGGGAGATCGATCGCCGCGGCGCCGTCGCCGATGCGGAAGCCCTGGCTCAGCAGGTTCGTGGCGAGATCGAGCGGGACGGCAAGGATGGCGGTGATGCCCCGGGTGAAGCCGAAGAAGACATCCACCAGCGGGCCCATGGCCGCGTTGACCCAGCTTGCCACCGGGATGATCCAGCCAGCCGGATAGGTCGTAGCCCAGGGAAGCTGCTCGCGCAGCAGATAAAGCGCCAGCGCGACGGCGAAGCCGGCGGCCCAGGCCAGCCCCCAGCCGAGCTGGCGCCGCTGCCCAGGTCCCGTGGCGATGGCGAGGGTCATGCCGCAGCCAAAATCATAGGTGGCTTCGCCGACGCCGCGAGAAGGCTTCTTTCTTCGTTACAACCGCGGAAGAGAGGAGCGAGGCCGGCGTCCTGCATGGGTCCCTCTGCCTCCGAAAAGCAAGATGCCTCCATGCCGGTCCGGATCATCCGCCCGGCATGGAGACATCTCGGACAGCCTCGAGCTCAGTTCGACTGCGTCGTGGTCCAGGGCTTCCACTTGGCTTCGTTGTTGTCGACCCAGGCCTGGGCGACGTCCTCGATGGTCTTGCCCTTCAGATCCACCTCGCCCGCCAGCAGGCCCAGCTCCTTGGCGTCGAAGGTGTAGTTCTTCGCCACGTTGTAGGCCTCGGGCCATTTGTCCTTCATGCCGCCCCAGGCGTATTTCCAGATTTCGCCATGGGGCTTGCCGCAATTGTACTTCTTGTCGGCGTAGCAGGCGGGCGTGTACTCCGGAAACTGCACCCACTCGCCCTCGTATTTCGCCGGCGCCCAATGGGGCGAATAGATCCAGAGCATGATCGGCGCATGCCGCGCCTCGGCGGAATCGAGCTCTGCGAACATGGCCGCATCGGTGCCGGAATGGACGACCTCGAAGGGCAGACCGAGTGCCGCCACCCGCTCGTCGTCGAAGCCGCCCCAGGTCACCGGTCCGCCGAGATAGCGGCCCTTGGGCGAGGTGTCAGGCGTGGAGAATGCTTCGGCGCATTTCGGATCCAGCAGCGCATGCCAGTCCGGCAGGCCCGGGCATTTCTCCTTCATATAGATGGGATACCACCATTCCTCCTTCGCCTTCGGCCCCAGCTTGCCGACACGCAGCGTCTTGCCGGTGGCATCGGAGGCCTTCATCGCATCGCCGGCGGTCGTGTCCCAATACTCCAGTCCGATATCGACATCGCCGGTGGTAAGCCCGGTGGTGAGGCTGGAGAGATAGTCTGCCGTCACATATTCGACGTTGTAGCCGAGCTTCTTCAGGATAT
>DATBBO010000031.1:0-2026 GCA_036270995.1 Dongiaceae bacterium
AAGAGATTGGCCAGATTGCGCGACCACATCTCCTCCATGAAGGAGAGGGTGAAGCCGAGCTGGCCGCGGAACAGCACGTCCCACAGCATCACCCCGGACAGGAGCACGCCGAAGGCGCGCGCCACCCAGCTCGAGTTCGTATAGAGGAAGACGGTGATGAAGCCCCAGATGATCATCTGCATCGTCGGCCAATAGGCGAGCTCAAAGAGACGAGGCCAGGAGCCGCGCAGCACATAGAGATGACGCAGCACCATGGCACCGATGCGGGCGAAGGAGAGGCCGTCGGCCCGCCTCATGGCTCGTGCTCCTCCAGCCCGGCGCGGGATTCCGGCTCGCCGATCTCCATTACCTCACCTTCGGGTACGGGCCGGCGCTCCCGCGCGATGTCGAGAAAAACCTCCTCCAGATTGCTGCGGCCGTAGCGGGCGAGCAGATCGGCCGGCGCCCCGCGGTCGACGATGCGGCCGCGGCGCATCATCAGCACCTCGCTGCAGAGCCGCTCCACCTCGCTCATATTGTGGGAGGCGAGCAGGATGGCCGCGCGTTCCCGGTCGCGGTAGCGCTCGAGATAACTGCGCACCCAGTCACCGGTATCGGGATCGAGGGAGGCGGTGGGCTCGTCGAGCAGCAGCAGCTCGGGCCGGTTCAGCATCGCCTTGGCCAGCGCCACCCGCGTCTTCTGCCCGGCGGAGAGCCCGCCGGTCTTGCGCTTCAGCAGCTCGGTGATGGCGAGATCCTCCGCCACCGCCTCGATCCGCCGGCGCCGGTCGGCGATGCCGTAGAGCATGGCGACGACGTTCAGGTTCTCCTGCACCGTCAGGCGATGCGGCAGATCGACATAGGGCGAGGAGAAGTTCATGCGCGCGAGCACCCGGTGGCGATGGCGCAGCATGTCCTCGCCCAGCACCCGGATCGCGCCGGCGGTGGGCAAAAGCAGGCCCAGCAGCATGGAAAGCGTCGTGGTCTTGCCCGCGCCATTGCCACCCAGAAGCGCGACTGTCGCCCCCGCCGGCACGGCGAAGGAGATGCCATCGACGGCGACCACCTTGCCGTAATGCTTGACCAGGCCGGTGACCTCGACGACCGGCGGAGACTGGGGAGAAGGCATGGCAGGGAGGTCGGGCTTGGCAGAAGCTGTGGAAACCATGGCGACACAAATCTTCCGTCATGCCCGCGTGATTCCGGATCAAGTCCGGGGAGGCATCCAGGGCAAAGGACGGAGCCTGGGGCCTTGGATTCCCGCTTTCGCGGGAATGACGGATCAGAATATCACGGTTCGGCGGCGGCCTCGCGGCGGAAGACGTAGGTCTGGCCGTCCTCGAAGGTGAGACGGAGCACGTCGAGCTTGCCCTCCTCGCTCGTCTGGAACTGGGCGAAGCCGAGCGGGAGCGGGCCGTCGCTCGCGGCCACAGCGGCGTATGGTCCCGTGGGCAGGATCCGCAGGGTGAAGATATCCCCATCCCAGGGATCGAGCGCGAGCTGCGCACCGGTCGCCTTCAGCGTCAGCACCAGCGTGTCCCCGTCCTTTGCCAGGCTCGCCTTGCCGAAGCTTTCGTTGGAAAAATTCCCCTCCAGCCCGGTCAGCGGCTGGAAGCTGCGCGGATGATCCGGCTTGGCAAAGACCTTCTCGCTGGCCTCGTATTTCGTCTTGGCGCGCTGGAAGGCCGCCGCGACGTAGTCGGCCGGCTGATTACCCAGGATCCAATCGAAGATCCACAAACCGATGGAATCCGGCAAGCCGTTGTTTCCCTCATTGGTGAGGATGACGACCCCGACATGCTTCTCGGGCGAGAAGCCGACGAAGGCGCCGAAGCCGCCGGTACCGCCATTGTGCCAGATGACACGGCCGTTGGGCGTCATCGAGATGATCCAGCCCATGGCATAAAGCAGCTTGTCGTTGATCGCGATGCGCGGCGTGCGGGTGACGTCGAGATTGGCCGCGGAGACGATCCTCACATCTCCGAAGCTGCCATTGTCGAGCTGGAGTCGCAGCCATTGCGCGACATCCTCGACATTGGAGTTGATG
>DATBBO010000032.1:0-2582 GCA_036270995.1 Dongiaceae bacterium
AGGGATTCATAGGTTTCCGGCTCGAAGCTGGCACCGGCGGTCTGAAGCGCGCGAGCGACCAGAGTGGGGGCGCCGTCGCCGATCAGCCGGCGTACCTGGTCGAAGGAGAGCGGCGGGCAATCGACCTCGGCCAGCAGGGCGTTGAGTGCCGCAGCCAGATCCGGAGCGCTGTCGATCAGGGTGCCGTCGAGGTCGAAGATGAGGCTGCGGCGGGGCGTTGCCATAGTTCGGTCACAACTGTTTGCTGTGCTGAATGAAGGACGGGCCTGAAGATAAGGGCGGAAAAGGGACCGGTCACTTCCCTAATCTCATCTCTTGGACGGCCGCGGTCCCTGTGGCAGGTTGCCGCCGGATCCGCCGGCCGAACCGATCGGCCCGTCGGGTGGGACAGGAGCCAGAACAAGCAGACCATGGCCGATCCTAGAGCCGCCGCCATCATCCTTGCCGCCGGCAAGGGGACGCGCATGAAATCCCATCTGCCGAAGGTGCTGCACCCCATTGCCGGGCGGCCCATGATCGGCCATGTGCTCGCGAGCCTGGCGCCGCTGGGCTGCGCCCCGATCGTGGTGGTCGTGGGCCCCGGCATGGAGGCGGTCAGCAAGGCCGTCGCCCCGAACCGGACGGCGCTCCAGACGGAGCAGCTCGGCACCGGTCATGCGGCGCTTGCCGCCAAAGCCGCGCTCGGCGCGTGCCAGGGCGATGTCCTGATCCTCTACGGCGACACGCCCTTCATCTCGACCGAGACCTTCGAGGCCCTGCTGGCGCGCCGGCGTGCGGAGGACCGGCCGGCCGCCGTGGTTCTCGGCATGCGTCCCGACGACCCGACCGGCTATGGCCGGCTGCTGGTCGATGGCAAGGGGCAGCTGGAGGCGATCGTCGAGCATCGCGATGCCACGGCCGAGCAGCGCCGGATCGGGCTCTGCAATTCCGGCGTCATGGCGGTCGATGGCGCGCTTCTCTGGGACCTCCTGGGGGAGGTCGGCACTGACAATGCCAAGGGTGAATACTACCTGACCGAGATCGTGGCCCTTGCCCGCCGGCGCGGACACGTCTCGGCTGCCGTCGAGGCGCCGGCCGAAGAGCTCATCGGCATCAACAGCCGGGCCGAGCTCGCCGCGGCGGAGGCGGTGCTCCAGGGCAAGCTGCGCGCCCGGGCGATAGAGGGCGGGGCGACGCTGATCGATCCAGCCAGCGTCTGGTTCAGCTTCGATACCCGCCTCGGGTGCGATGTCGTCATCGGCCCCCATGTCGTCTTCGGCCCCGGCGTGGAGGTGGCCGATGGCGCGATCATCCGCTCCTTCTGCGATCTTGAGGGCACGCGCATCGAAGCGGGAGCAGAAATCGGTCCTTTCGCGCGACTGCGCCCCGGCAGCATCATCGGGCCAAAGGCGAAGGTCGGCAATTTCGTCGAGACAAAGAACACCACCCTCGCCGCAGGCGCTAAGGCCAATCATCTGAGCTATCTCGGCGACGCCCGAGTGGGGGAAAAGACCAATGTCGGTGCCGGGACGATCACCTGCAATTACGACGGCTTCGGGAAATATCGGACGGAGATCGGCGCCGGCGCCTTCATCGGCTCGAACAGCGCGCTGGTGGCGCCCGTCACCGTGGGCGATGGCGCCATCATCGCCGCCGGCAGCGTGATCACCCAGGACGTCGCCGCGGACGCGCTCGCGGTCGGGCGGGGACGCCAGGTCGAGAAATCGGGCTGGGCCCGGCTGTTCCGGGAGAAGAAGCAGGCATCGAAGCAGAGCAGGAGCTGATCCCATGTGCGGAATCATCGGTATCCTCGGCAAGCAGCCAGCGGCCCCGCTCCTCGTCGAAGGGCTGAAGCGTCTCGCCTATCGCGGCTACGACTCTGCCGGGGTGGCGACGCTGGTGAACGGGCATATCGATCGCCGCCGCGCCGAAGGGAAGATCGCCAATCTGGAGAGCCTGCTGGCGGGCTCGCCTCTGCCGAGTGTGGTCGGCATCGGCCATACCCGCTGGGCAACGCATGGCCGGCCGAGCGAGACCAATGCCCATCCCCATGCCACCGACCGCGTGGCCCTCGTCCATAACGGCATCATCGAGAACTTCCAGGCGCTGCGCGACGAGCTGATCGGCGAGGGTGCCAAGTTCCATACCGAGACCGATACGGAAGTGGTCGCCCACCTCCTGACCCATGAGCTGGAGCGCCAGCGCACGCCGGAACAGGCGATGGACACGGCCATGAAGCGCCTGAAGGGCGCCTTCTCGCTGGCGGTGATCTTCGCCGGGCGGCCGGACATCATGGTGGGCGCCCGCCGCGGCGCGCCGCTCGCCGTGGGCTATGGCGAGGGGGAGATGTATCTCGGCTCCGATGCGCTCGCGCTCGCCCCCTTCACCCAGCGCATCGCCTATCTGGAGGAGGACGACTGGACCCTGCTCACCGCCGATGGCGCCGCTTTCTTCAACCGCGGCCAGCCGGTCCAGCGCCAGGCCCGGGCGACGGCGCTCTCCGGCGCCATGGTGGGGAAGGGCAATCACCGCCATTTCATGATGAAGGAGATCTGCGAGCAGCCGGCCGTGATCGGCGAGGGTGCCAAGTTCCATACCGAGAC
>DATBBO010000033.1:0-3352 GCA_036270995.1 Dongiaceae bacterium
GCGAGGATATCGCCGCTGAGCGAGCCCGCGCCGCCGCTGGCCCCGGCAACCGTCAGGGCCACGCCGGCGAAGGCGAGCAGGCTCGCACCCAAGGTGAGCCCCGATACCCGCTCCCGAAGCCACAGCCAGGCGATGACAGCGGCGACGAAGGGGCCGGTGGCACAGATGATCGCGACATTGGCGACGCTGGTCAGCTTGAGCGCGGGGATGAAGGTCGTCATGCCGAGGGTGGAGAGGCAGGTGATCAGCAAGCCCGGCCAGCCCATGGCGCGGGTCACCGCGAGGGTTCGGCCTCGATAGTGGGCGATGACGTAAAGGCTGATGAAGAACCCGCCGAAGATCCCGCGCCAGAACAGGATGGTCCAGGCATCGAGCGGGATCAGCCGGGTGAAGAAGCCCGCGAGGCTCCAGGCCACGGCCGCCGCCGTGACCAGCGCCACACCCAAGCGATGCTCCGCCGCATGATGCATAGGCCACCACCATCCTTCGCCAGTGGGGATCGAGATGATGCTAGGACAGATCTCCTGACATCATATTGTCAGGAGAATCGCGCCCGCTATCGCCCAGCGGTGGTTCCGAAGTCGATGGGAAGACAGGCGCCGGTGATAGGTTCCAGCTCGGCGACGGCGAAGACGAACTCGGCCACCTCCTCTGGCCGGACGAAGCGGGTGTGCTCCCCCTGGGGGTAGATCGCCCGAAGCTTCTGGCGATAGCCCTCCGGATCGCCGCGGCCATAGACCGCCGCCTGCCCGGCCAGCATCGGCGTCTCGACGTCGCAGGGGCAGATCGCATTGCAGCGCACTCCCTGAGGCGCAAGCTCGAGGGCGAGCGCGCGGGTGAGCTGCACCACGCCGCCCTTCGAGGCGCAGTAGATCGAGGCCCCCGCGCTGCCCATCAGGCCGGCGTCGGAGGCCATGTTGATGATGGCCCCGCTTGTCTTGCGCAGCTCTGGAATGGCGTGGCGGCAGGCGAAGAAAGTCCCCTTGAGGTTGATGTCGAGGCAGCGGTCCCATTCCGCCTCCGTCATCTCCTCGGCCGGCCCTTCGACCCAGATCCCGGCGGAGTTCACCAGCAGGTCCAGCCGGCCGAAACGTGCAATCGTCGCTGCCACCATCGCCGCGCAGTCGGCGACCCGGGCGACATCGGCTGCGACAGGAAGCGCCTTGGCCCCGAGCGCTCGGGCGGCTGCACTCACCCGCTCGGCGTCGAGATCGGCCAGTGCCAGGGCGGCGCCGGCCACAGCGAAGCGCCGCGCGAAGGCCAAGCCCATGCCGCTCGCCGCACCGGTCACCAGGACGACTTTCTCTGACCAATCCATGGGGCTCATTTCCGCTCAGTAGTAGCCTTCGGCCGGCCCCTTGTACTCCTGGATGGAATTGCCGCCATCGACCACGATCATCTGCCCGGTCAGATAGCTGGCACCCTCGCTGGCGAGAAAGGCGGCGACGTGGCCGACCTCCTCGGCGCTCCCCGGTCGCCCCACAGGCGTGTTCTCGCCGGCGGTGATCTCCTCCTTGCTGGAGGAGGCGGTTGCGATCCAGCCCGGTGCCACGGCATTGACGGTAATGCCCTTGTTGGCAACCTCCATCGCCAGTGCCCGGGTCATGCCCACCATGCCCGCCTTGGCGGCGCTGTAGCCGGTACTATGGGGGTTGCTCACCAGGGGGCCGGTGACCGAGGCGATATGAACGATGCGGCCATAGCGGCGATCCATCATATCTGGCAGCACCGCGCGGGTGACGCGGAAGGCCGTGGTCAGATTGAGCGCGATCTTCTCGGCCCATTCGGCATCGCTCATCAGGTGGAAGAGGGAGGCCCGGTCGGGCCGCCCGGTCTGGGTCATGCCGGCGTTGTTCACCAGGATATCGATGGCCCCCAGCCCCTTGCGAGCCTCGGCGACCAGCCGGTCTGCGGCGTCTGCTTCCGTCAGATCGGCGAGGACCGCGACATGGCGTTTCTCCCCGCCGGGCAGCTCTCCCAGGCGCTCGAAGATCCGCTCCGTGGTCGAGGTGATGGCAAGCCTGGCCCCCTGGGCCGCCAGGATGCGCGCGGTGGCAAAGCCGATGCCGGCGGCGCTGCCTGCCCCCGTAACCAGGGCGACACGATCTTCGAGGCCGGTCACGCCCGTTTTCCTTCACTCGATTCGAGCGGCGGAGCATGGCATGAAGGGAGCGGCAGCTTCAATCTTCGCCACCCAGGCGCGTGGGGTGCTGCGGGTGGCTCGCGGCCGCTAGCACAATATCGTAAAATGCTCGTTAACTAGATTCTTCCGGGGAACCACAGTTGATTGGCACACCCAGCCCCTCGCGAGTCAAACTCGTCTCGCGTTCGGAGCAGTATTCGCACAAAGTTTACGCGTGAATGGCCCGCATGCTAGTCGTTTGTTTCTTTATCGCCGTCAAACCAGTGGAGACCTCCTATGACCGTCGTGACCAAGACTGCTATTCCCGCCCACCCTATCAATACCCCCGATCTCAGGCTACACCGCAGCGCCGAGGTGACCTATCTCGACAGCGCCACGGCTCTGGCCTCGCCGCGCCGGGACGCCTTGTCCGAGGGCGATACGAACGAGCTCACCCTTCCCGAACTCGACGCGGTGCTCGACCATAACGCAAAGATCTACTGGCTCTACATGCGCCCCGAGGGCTGCCCGAGCTTCACCTTCGGGCTGGTGCGCGATGTGAAGGCCGCCATCGACCATCTCGGCCAGCTCTTCGCCAACAGCCTCGATGGCGAGGCGCCGGCGCGCTACACCGTGATGGCCTCGCGCATGCCCGGCATCTTCAATCTCGGCGGCGATCTGCGCAACTTCGCCAATCTGATCCGCAACAAAGACGCCGCCATGCTGTCGAAGTATGGCAGGGCCTGCACAGAGGCGCAGTACGAGCGTTCGATCAAGATGAACCTGCCGGTCATCTCGATCTCCCTCGTCCAGGGCGATGCCTTGGGCGGCGGCTTCGAATGCGCGCTGGCCGACGACCTCATCATCGCCGAGAAGAGCGCCAAGTTCGGCTTGCCGGAATGCCTGTTCAGCCTCTATCCCGGCATGGGCGCTCTCAGCTTCCTCACCCGAAAGATCGGAGCGGCGCAGGCGGAGAAGATGGTCTTCAGCGGCAAAATCTATACCGCCGCCGAGATGCATGAGATGGGCGTTGTCGATGTGCTGGCCGAGGACGGCATGGGCGAGCAGAAGGTCTATGACTTCGTCGAGAAGAACGAGCGCTCCTTCGCCTCCCGGCGGGCGGTCTATGCGGCGCGTCAGGTGATCAATCCGATCACCCGGGCCGAGCTCGACCGCATCGTCGATCTATGGGTGGACGCCGCCCTCTCCCTCGGGCCGACGGATCTCAGG
>DATBBO010000034.1:0-6633 GCA_036270995.1 Dongiaceae bacterium
AGATCCTGCGCTGCACCGGCCTCTGGTGCCGCCTCGACGCCGATGGCTACAAAGGCTGGCTGAAGCGCAGCGCGTTCTACGGCACCTATCCCGACGAGAAGGTCGAGTAGCGGCGCCGCGTTGTGCCTTCAGAAGGGGCTGCTACGCCAGCAGCTCCTTCACCGCCCCCTCGACCGCCCCCACAAGGCGATCGACCTGTGCCTCCTCAGTCACCGGTGCTGAGAGGGTCATGTTGTGGAAGGGCGCGATCAGCAGCCCGCGGTTGAGGAGGTAGAGATGGAGGGCGCGCTCCAGCTCATGGTCGAAGGCCGCCTCCGCCTCGCTGCCGTTGCGCGGCGCGGTGGCCGAGAACAGCCATTCCGCCCGCGCGCCCACCCGCTGGACATGCCAGGCGAGCGCATTCTCGCCGATCACCCTCTCGAGGCCGGCGGCGAGCCGCGCCGACAGCGCCAGCATCCGCTCATAGGCCGCCTCGGTCATCACCTCCTCAAGGGTCGCGCGCATGGTGGCGAGGGTCAGCGCATTGCCCGAAAGCGTGGTGCCCATGCCGCTATAGCCCGGATCGGCCTCGCTCACCCGGCGCATGGCCGCCTCGATCTCGGCGGTGAAGCCGAAGACCGAGCAGGGAATCCCGCCGGCGATGGGCTTGCCGAGGGTCAGCATGTCCGGATCGAGCCCATGGGCGCGGGTAAAGCCGCCGGGGCCGGTGGAGATGCAATGGGTCTCGTCATTGATGAGCAGCGTGCCGTGGCGCCGGGTGAGCTCGCGCAGCGCTTCCTGGAAGCCCGGCTGGGGCAGGACCATGCCGATATTGGTCATGGCCGGCTCCTGCAGCACGGCGGCGACGTCGCCGGGGGCGAGCGCCTTTTCCAGGCTCTCCAGATCGTTGAACTCCACCACCCGGGTGGTCTTCGTCAGATCCTGGACCTGGCCGAGCACGCCGGGCCGCAGGATCGTCCTGCCCTGCTTCAGCCTCAGGAAGGTATCGTCCACCGAGCCGTGGTAGCAGCCGTTGAAGACGAGCAGAAAGGGCCGGCCGGTGATGGCGCGGGCCCAGCGGATGACGAAGCGGTTCGCATCCGTCGCCGTGGTCGCCATCTGCCAGAAGGGCAGGCCGAAGCGCTGGGCCAGGTTCTCCGCCGCCGCCACGCCGTCCTCGTTGGGCAGCATGGCGGCGAAGCCGAGGGCGAGGCGCTGCTGCACGGCGCGGGCCACGGGCGGTGGGACATGGCCATACATGGTGCCCGTATCGCCGAGGCAGAAATCGTCATAGCCATGGCCGTCCACATCGCTCATGCGCGCCGCTTGCGCACTCGCCATGAACAGCGGGAAGGGGGTCTGCCAGTCGGTCATCCAATGCATGGGAACCGCATTGGGGAGATGGGCCCGCGCCCGCTCGGCCAGCGCCTTGGAGCGGGGGTTCGCGGCGACGAAGCGGGCCGTCTCGCGCCGGAAGAGATCGGCGATGGCGGCGCGCGGGATGGCGCGGTAGTTGGACGACATGGCGGCGGTGCTCCCCGGTTCCGCGATGGCGGGAGGCGGCTGCGATAGCCGATCCCCGGCCGCGTCGCAAGATTGCGGCCGGCCCGTTTCTGTGCTGCTAGAGCGGCGAGAAAGGGGAAAGACGATGACGGGACGTGCGGAGCCAGGGGAGGTCGAGGCCTTCCTCCGAGCCCATCCGGATCTGGAAGCGGCGGAAGCGCTGGTGACCGACCCGACCGGGGTCGGGCGCGGCAAGCTGCTGCGGGCGGCGGACCTCGCCAAGCTCTACCGCGAGGGGCGGCCGCTCCCCTGCTCCATCATGAGCCTCGATATCACCGGCGAGGATGTCGAGGAGACGGGCCTGGTCTGGGACATCGGCGATGCCGACAAGCTCGCCTGGCCCATCGCCGGCACGCTGAAGCGCGCCAGCTGGATGGGGGTGCCGACAGCCCAGCTCCTACTCAGCCTCTGGGAGCTGGACGGCCAGCCCTATATCGGCGATCCGCGCCATGTGCTGGCGCGCGTGATCCGGCGGCTGGAGGCCGAGGGCTACATGCCGGTGGTCGCGGCCGAGCTCGAGTTCTATGTCGTCGATCCCGCCCGCGGGAGCGATGGCCGGCTGCAGCCGCCCAAGGCCCCGGCCACCGGCCGGCGCCTCGACCGCATCGATGTCTATAGCGTGACCGAGCTCGAGGAGTTCGGCCCCTTCATCGCCGAGCTCTATGGCGCGGCCCGGAGCATGGCGCTGCCGGCCGAGACCCTGATCTCCGAATACGCGCCCGGCCAGCTCGAAGTGGTGCTGCGCCACAGGGCCGATGCCTTGCAGGCGGCGGACGAGGCGATCCAATGGAAGCGGCTGGTGCGCGGGGTCGCGGCCAAGCACGGGCTGCTCGCGACATTCATGGCCAAGCCCTATAGCGGGCGCGCCGGCAGCGGCTTCCACATCCATGCGAGCCTCGCGGACTGCGCGGGCCGCAACCTCTTCGCTTCCGAGGACCCCCAAGGCACGCCGCTGATGCACCAGGCCGTCGCCGGGCTCCTTGCCACCATCGCCGATGGCATGGGTGTCTTCGCGCCCAATGCCAATTCCTATCGCCGGTTCCAGTCGGCGAGCTATGCACCCATCGCAAAGACCTGGGGCGTCAACAACCGGAGCGTCGCCGTCAGGGTGCCGACCGGCGGACCCGAGACGCGCCATCTGGAGCACCGGGTCGCCGGCGCAGATGCCAATCCCTATCTCGCCATCGCCGCGGTGCTGGCGGGGATGCATAAGGGCATCGCCGAGGGCCTCGATCCCGGCCCCGCCATCGAGGGCAATGGCTATGCCCAGGCCAGCGCCGACCTGCCCAATGACTGGCCGGCCGCGCTGCGCCAGCTCCGGGATTCGGCCTTTCTGAAGGACTATTTTGGCGAGCAGTTTCTCACCATCTATCACGCCATCAAATCTGCCGAATGCCGCCGCTTCAGCGCCCAGGTGAGCGAACTCGATCTCGACTGGTACCTGACGCGGGCGTGAGGTTGGCCACGGGAGGCACGGGAGCTGTCCGGCCGGACGGGTGCCTCAGGAGACGCATGCGATGCCGGAGGCTGCGACGCCCAAGCTTCCCAAAGTCTATTACAACAGCCTCTGCCCGGTTTGTCGGGCCGGGATCGAGGGCCAGCGCAGGCGCATGGCTACGGTCGGCGCGGCGGCGGAATTCTGCGACGTCAACGAGCATCCCGAAGCCCTCACCGAGATCGGCGCCACCATGGAAGCGGTGCGCGAGAGGCTCCATGTCCGGGAGGCCGACGGGAACCTGGCAATCGGTGCCGACGCCTTCATCGCCCTCGCCCGGGCGACGAGGGGCCAGGGCTGGCTCGCCCGGCTGGCCAGCCTGCCCCTCCTCAAGCCCTTGTCCCATCTGGCTTATGACACCTTCGCGGCTTGGCTCTACCGACGGAACCAGCGCCGGGGACGATGGTAGCCGGGAAGTCCCAAACGGGCTCGGAGCCGCAGGATTCGGCCTACCGACGCGTGTATAAGTCGAATTGCCGCCCAGATCGGGGAGCGCAGCGATGAGCGATGGACGATCATTCATGTGGAATCCCCGCGGCGGGGGAACGGCGACGTTGACCTGGCGGCGCTGACGGCCAGACTGGGGCGGGGCCCGGCGGCCTTCGGACGCAGCCATGCAGGAAGACTCGGATGACGCGCTGATGCGGCGTGCCGGCAGCGGCGACAAGGCGGCCTTCGCCCTTTTGGTGCGTCGCCACCTTGCCCGCGCCACCGCACTCGCCCAGCGCATCACCGGCAACAGAAGCGATGCGGAGGAGATCGTGCAAGAGGCCTTCCTGCGCTGTTGGCAGAAAGCCCCGGAATGGCGCCCGGTGGAGAGGCCCGCGAATGACCGGGCCGCGAACGACCGGGGCGAGGACGGCGCCAGGGCCCAGTTCGGCACCTGGCTCTATCGGGTTCTGGTCAATCTCTGCCTCGACCGGCGCCGCCGGCCCCAGCCGGTGGGGATCGAGGCGGCGGAGACGGTGGCAGACAGCGCCGCGGACGGTTTCGACGAGACGGCCCGCGGCGAGACCAGCCGCCGGGTCCAGGCGGCCATGGCGCAATTGCCCGAGCGCCAGCGGGCGGCCCTCGCTCTTTGCTATTTCGAAGGTCTGGGCAATATCGAGGCTGCGGCGACGCTGGATATCAGCATCGGCGCGCTCGAATCCCTCCTGGTCCGCGCGCGCCGGGCGTTGCGCGATGCCTTGGGGGATCTGGCAGAAGAAGGAGGGGCGGGATGACCCGGTTGGCTCGTTTTCGTGACCTGATCGGCGCCTATGGCGCCGATCCCAGGCGCTGGCCGCCCGATGAGCGCGTCGAGGCCGAGGCGCTGCTCGCCCGCTCTCCCGAGGCGGCGGCCCTGCAGCGCACGGCGGCAGCGCTGGATGCGCTGCTCGACCGGGCGCCCGCGCCGGCGACGCCGCGCCTCGAGGCCGCGACCCTCGCGGCCCGCATCTCCCTGGCGCCGCAGGAAAGGAGCCGGCCCTATCTCTTTCTGCTGCGCTCCCAGGACAAGTTCTGGATCCGCGCCGTCGGGCTGGCGGCGGCGGCCATCATCGGCTTCGTGGTCGGCACGACCCAGATGGCCGATCTCGGCGAGCCCGCGAACAGCCCTGCCCCCATCGATGTGGCGGAGATTTCGCCGTGGTGATGAGCTGGCGGCCGAGCCGGCGCCTTCTGGCGATCGTCCTCTTCATCTCTGTCGTCCTCAATCTCTTCCTCGGCGGAATCACCCTGGGCCGCATGCTCCATGGCGATATCTGGCCCTGGGAGAATCCCTATGTCCATGAGTTCGGCTTCTTCGCGGGCCGCGCCGTGCAGAAGCTCGTGCGCGATCTCGACACCACCGACCGCGACATCGTGGTCGATGCGCTGCGCGCCCATCGTGACCAGCTGCTGCAGCTCTCGGCGGCGATGCACGACCAGCGCCAGAAGGTCGAGGTGCTGATGCGGGCGCCGCAGTTCGACCGCAAGGCGATGGAGGAATCCTTCGCCGAGATGCGCAAGCGCGGCGACGACATGCAGGCCGCCCTGGGTGCGGCGATCCTCGACGCCATCGAGAAGCTTCCGCCGGACGCGCGCCAGCGCCTCGGCAAATGAGCCGCCCATGACCGGGACGGTCGCCGCCTTTACCGCCGTCAATCGCTTCGGCCTGGGAGCGCGGCCGGGAGAGCTCGGCGAAGCGGGGGCCGATCCGAAATCCTGGCTCATGGTGCAGCTCGCGCAGCCCGCCGCAAGCCCCGCGATCTTCAGCGGCCTTCCCTCATCGCCCGATGTCGTCCTCGAGCTGCTGAGCCTTCGGCGGCAGATCCAGGCCGCCCGCGCCGAGCCCGCGAGCCAGGCAGCACCGGGCAAGCCTTCGGCTCCGGAAGCCGGCGCCATCGCCCGCTTCGGACGCGAGATCTATCTGCGCGAGGCGAGCGCGCGCATCGACAACCAGCTCCAGAGCCGTCAGCCGCTGATCGAGCGGCTGGTCGCCTTCTGGTCGAATCACTTCACCGTCTCGATCGCCCGGCCCACCGTGCTCGGCCTTGCCGGCGCCTTCGAGCGCGAGGCGATCCGGCCCCATGTGACCGGGCGCTTCCACGATCTCCTGCTGGCGGCGGTGCGCCATCCCGGCATGCTGATCTATCTCGACAACGCCCAGTCGACGGGGCCTGGCTCCCGCCCCGGCCGGCTGCGGAACCGCGGGCTCAACGAGAATCTCGCCCGCGAGCTGCTGGAGCTCCACACCCTCGGCGTCGATGGTGGCTATACCCAGGCGGATGTCACCCAGTTCGCCCGCATCCTGACCGGCTGGTCCGTCGCCGGCCCGCGCGAGAAGGGTCCCGGCGGCTTCATCTTCCGCCGCGCCATGCATGAGCCGGGCGAGAAGGTCTTCCTGGGCGACCGCTATCCCGAGGCCGGCGAAAAGGAGGGGCTCGATGCGCTGGCTCTCCTGGCGCGCCATCCCTCGACCGCGCGGCATATCGCCCGCCAGTTCGCCACCCATTTCATCGCCGACGATCCCCCGCCCGCCGTGGTCGCCCGCTTCGCCGAAATCTTCCGCCAAAGCGATGGCGATCTCGCGGCTCTGACAAGAGCGGCCATCGATGCGCCGGAGGCCTGGGCCGAGCCCCTCCAAGGTGAAGACCGCCAGTGAGTTCGTGATCGCGAGCCTGCGCGCGGTGGATGCCCGCCTCGACCAGCCGGGCTCGGACAAAGCGGTGATCGGTGCTCTCAAGGGGCTCGGCCAGCTCCCCTTCGCGGCCCCCTCGCCCGCGGGCTGGCCCGACAGGGCCGATGGCTGGATCGGTCCCGATGCGGTGATGGAGCGCGCCGACTACGCCGCGACGCTTGCCCGGCGCCTTCGCGGGCGCGTCGAGCCCGGCGGGCTGATGGAGGCGAGCCTCGGGCCGCTCGCTTCCCCGGCGCTGAGCCAGGCCGTCGCTCGCGCCGCCTCGGTCGATGACGCCGTCGCGCTGATCCTGGCGAGCCCGGAATTCCAGCGTCGATGAGGTGAGGTGAATCCATGCTGACCCGCCGCCGCGTTCTGCTACTGGGTGCCGCCGGCCTCGTCACGGTTCCCGGCATCCGCCTTGCCCTCGCCGCGGCCCCCACCGAGAACCGCGTGG
>DATBBO010000035.1:0-5867 GCA_036270995.1 Dongiaceae bacterium
ACCGCCGCGGGGGCGAGCCTGATCGTCATGTCTCTTCAGCACGCCCTCAACAGCATGCTGGTCCTGGTGGTCATCGTCTTCCTCTTTATCGCGCTGGCCCTCATCTTCGCCGTCTTCTGGCTGCGCCGGCGCAAGGGCTCGCGCTTCGAGGACTGGGTTCGCTACCTGCCCATGGGCCACGCCTTCTGGAGCGCGATCCACGATGCGCCCTCCATCCTGTTGCGCAACATCTCCCTGCTGGTTTCGACCACCCTGCTGCAGATCCTGATCATCGCCTTCGATGCGGGCACCCTCTGGTTCGTGCTCGCGGCCCTCGGTACCCGGGCGCCCTTCGGCATCTGCTTTGCGGCCTTCACCTTGGCCTCGATCATCGCCGATGTGGCGCCGATCCCCTTGGGACTCGGCTCCTTCGAAGCCGCGCTGGTCAGCCTGCTGACACTCACCGGCACCGGCCTCGAAGCAGCCTTCGCCGCGACGATCCTGCTTCGCGGCCTCACCTTCTGGCTGCCCATGCTGCCGGGCCTCTGGCTCGCCCGGCGCGAGATCCGCGGCGCCGCTGCCATGAAAGCGAACGGCCAAGCATCCCGGGAGGGATGATATGCGGGCCATGGAGCTGCGCCGGATCCGCGACCCGCTGACTCCGACCGAGTGCCCGGAGCCGCGGCCCGCCGCACAGCAGATCCTGATCCGCGTCCAGGCCTGTGGGGTCTGCCGCACCGATCTGCATCTGGTGGATGGCGAGCTTCGCGATCCCAAGCTGCCGGTCATTCCCGGCCACGAGATCGTCGGCCACGTCATCGAGACGGGGGCAGGCGTCACGCGCCTGAAGCCCGGCGACCGGGTGGGCGTGCCATGGCTGGGCTGGACCTGCGGCGAATGCCGCTTCTGCCTCTCGGGCCGCGAGAACCTCTGCGACAAGGCGCGCTTCACCGGCTGCCACATTAACGGCGGCTACGCCGAGCTGACCCTGGCGGATGAGCGCTATTGCTTCCCCTTGCCCGCGGGCTATGACGACGAGAAGGCCGCACCCCTGCTCTGCGCCGGGCTGATCGGCTACCGCGCCTGGCGCCTGGCGGGCGAGGCCGAGACCCTCGGCATCTATGGCTTCGGCGCCGCCGCCCATATCATCGCCCAGGTGGCGCGCCACAAAGGCCAGCGCATCTTCGCCTTCACCCGCGAAGGCGACCGCCAGGCCCAGGAGTTCGCGCGCGAGCTCGGCGCCGAATGGGCCGGTAGCTCCGAGGCCCAACCGCCCGCCCCTCTCGATGCGGCGCTCATCTTCGCCCCCGTCGGCGCGCTGGTGCCGGCCGCACTCAGGGCCACGGTCAAGGGCGGCACCGTCGTCTGCGCCGGTATCCATATGAGCGATATCCCGAGCTTTCCGTACGCCATCCTCTGGGAGGAGCGGATCCTGCGCTCGGTCGCTAATCTCACACGGCGCGACGCGGAGGAGTTCCTGGCGCTTGCCGGCGAGACGCCGATCGAAACCCATACCGAGGGGTTCCCCCTCGCCGCAGCCAATGATGCCCTGGCGAAGCTCCGGGGCGGCGATCTGCGCGGCGCAGCGGTACTGATTCCATAAATCCGCTTGACGATTACGCCAATCTACGTATAATGTGTAAATTTAGAATGACGAGGAGATAAGCCCTGCAGATTCCCTGCAGAAACAGGCAGAGTGGCCGGGCGGCCACAGCTTTCCGATCTGTTTTCCCTCTCCGCTTTGAAGCGGTAGAGGGTGTGAGGTGTGTCAGGCGTAGAGCCGTTCGTTCTGCAGGTTCTTGTAGAGCCCGGCAACATATTCGCCATAGCCGTTGAAGAGCAGCGTGGGAACCCGTTCGTCGCTGCCCAGCACCCGCTCATAGGCCTGGCTCCAGCGCGGATGCGGCACCTCGGGATTTACATTGGCCCAGAAACCGTATTCGGAGGCCTGGATGGCCTGCCAGAAATTCATCGGGCGCTTGTCGGTGAAGGTGAAGCGCATGATGCCCTTGGCGGATTTGAAACCGTATTTCCAGGGCGTCGCCAGGCGCAGCGGCGCGCCGTTCTGCTTCGGCACCGGCTTGCCATAGGCGCCGGTCACGAGGAAGGCGAGGTCGTTGGTCGCCTCGGCCATGGTCAGCCCCTCGATATAGGGCCAGGGATACCAGTTCGCCTGCTGGCCTTCGGCCACATCGGGATTCTCGAAGCTCGTCATCTGAACATACTGGGCGCTTGATTGGGGCTTGGCGAACTCGACCAGCGCCTTCATGGCGAATCCGCTCCAGGGGACCGTCATGGACCAGGCCTCGACACAGCGATGCCGGTAGAGCCGCTCCTCCAGCGGCATCTTGGCCAGGAGGTCGTCGAAGCCGATGGTGACGGGCTTTTCCACCATGCCGTCGATGGCAACGCTCCAGGGCCTTATCGGCAGCGCCTGGGCGGCATCGGCGATGTCCTTGCTCGAGCCGAACTCGTAGTAATTGTTGTAGCTGGTGACGAGATCCGCCGGCGTCAGCGCGCGGTCGAGCTTGTAGGTCTCGTTGCGCTTGAACGGGTAGAGCTTGGCCGAGGGATCGGCATCCGCCGCCTCCGCCTCGCCGGTCTCCCCGAAGAGCCCGGCCCCCATGCCGAGAAGCACCGATCCGGCCGCCAGCCCCTTGGCGAAGTCGCGCCGGTTGAGGTAGACAGCCTCGGGCGTGGCCGCCGATTCCGGCAGCTCCCAGCCGCGCTTGTGACGGATATGCATGGATACGCCCTTTCCCGTTGTTCTTCGCCGATGAGCTAGGCCGGGGCGAGGCTCACCGCAAGTCAACAAGGGGTGACCGGGATGCGCGGGATGCCTCTCCTACTGGGCCGCGGCGACCCGCTGCCCGACGATCTTGTCGGCGAGCCGGCCGGTCAGCTCCTGCAAATGGTCGAACTTCCAGGCGAAGGTTCCCACACCCAAGGTCAGCGACCGAAGCTCGACGATGAGGTCATGCAGTTCCGATTGCGGCAGCAGGGCCTGGACCTCATCCCAGCCGGACCAGCCCTCCTTGGCAGTGAAGCCTTGGATCTGGCCGCGCCGGCCGCTGATCAGGCCATGGACCCGCGCGGTAAAGTCGTTGGGCACGGCGATGGTCACCTGGTGGATCGGCTCCAGCAGCACCGGCTCGCATTTCGGCATGCCTTCGCTCATGGCCATGCGCCCGGCGGTCTTGAAGGCCTGATCGGAGCTGTCGACCGTGTGGTACTGACCGTCGGTGAGCGTCACCGACAAATCGACCACCGGGAAGCCGAGCGGACCGCGCACCAGATATTCGCGGATGCCCTCCTCGACCGAAGGGATGAACTGGCGCGGGATGGCGCCCCCCACGATCTCGTCGATGAAGTTGAAGCCGGCGCCGCGCGCCTGCGGCTTGATGGTCACATGCACGTCGCCGAACTGTCCGTGGCCGCCGCTCTGGCGCTTGAAGCGGGCATGCTGATGGGTGCTGGCGCGGATCGTCTCCTTGTACTTGACCTGCGGCCGGTGGGTCTTGACCGGGAGGTTGTACTTGAGCCTCAGGCGGTCGGCGGCAATCTGGAGATGGATCTCGCCCTGGCCCCAGAGCACGAGCTCATGGGTCTCTCCCTCATGGACCACCGAGAGGGAGGGATCCTCTTCGCTGAGCTTGGCAAGCGCGGCGGTCAGCTTGACCTCGTCATTGCGGTTCTCCACGGCAAGCGCCAGGGAGAAGAGCGGGGTCGCCGGCGCCGGCCAGGCCTCCGCCAGCTTCGCCCTGCCCGAGGTCGAGAGCAGCCGGCCGGTCGCCACGTCGTCCATGCGGGCCAGCGCCACCACCTCGCCGAGGCCGGCACTGGCGAGCTTGGTCATCTCATGGCCCTTGAGGCGCGCGATGCCGCCGATGCGACTGCCGCCCAGCGACATCCCGTCGGTGATCTTGCCGGCCAGCACCCGCGCCAGCGAAAGCTTGCCCGTATGGGGAAGATGATAGGTCTTGAAGACCTGGGCCACGGCGTCGCCTGTCTCGGCGGTGAGGCCGAGACGGATCGCGGTCGCCTCCGGTCCCGGGACCTCATGGCGGAGCGCCTTCAGCAGGCGGCGCACGCCGTGGTCGCGCTCGGCGGAACCGAAGAAGACGGGAACGATGAGATCGGCGGCCAGATCCTTGGACAGCTGCTGATAGATCTCGTCCTTCGAGGGCACCGCGTCCTCGAGCAGTTGCTCCAGCAACTTGTCGTCGAAATCCGCCAGGGATTCCAGCAGCCCGCGCCGCGCCTCCTGCTCGCGCGAGGCGGCCTCCTCCGGCATCTTGATCAAGTCGGAAGCCTGGCCCGGCTTGTAGTTGTAGGCGCGCTCGCTGACGAGATCGACATAGCCGGTCACCGTCTCCTGGCCCGACTTGTCGGTGCTGCGCAGCGGCACCTCACGCAGCACCAGCGGCCGGGAAGAGACCGTCTGGAGCGCGGCCAGCACCTCGCGCACGCGATAGCTCGCCGTATCGATCTTGTTGACGAACAGCATATGCGGGATCTTGCGATCGTCGAGGAACTTGAACAGCGGCGCCAGCATCAGCGCCTTGGCGGTCTCCGCTTCGCAAACGACGATCGCGGCATCGGCGATCATCAGCGCGCTCTGCGCCTCCTGCGCCAGCTCGACCGAGCCGGGGCAGTCGAGAAAGGTCCAGCGCTCGCCCAGGAATTCGGTCGAAGCCGCCGTCATCTCGACGCTCATCTTGCGGGCGCGCGCTTCGGCGGCGCTGTCGCCAACCGTGTTCGACTCCCGCGCCGAGCCCTTGCGGCCGATGGCGCCGGTCGCGAAGAGCAGGCTTTCGAGCAGGGTCGTCTTGCCGGTGAGATAGGGACCGACGAGTGCGGCGCACCGAGGCGCCGCCGGTGATCTTTCCGCCATTGCAACCTCCCATGACTTAGGTCTTGGGGGCGGTGTGCCGCCCTCCGGACGGTCATGCCATGATTTCAACCCGGATGGGGGGATGGCAAGCGAAAAGGATTGGCTCTGGCCCTCTTCCCGAGGCTGGCCTCCCACCCCATATTGGCGGCGCCATGGGCACTCGAAGGCGGCAGCGATGACGGAAATGCATGCCGCCAGGGGCAGCCGGCTAGGCGATGTTCTGGCCGAGATCTCGCAAGGCAGTAATCCCGAGATTCGCCTCGGCGAGCTGATCGAGGCCATAGGTGATCGCGGTCATGGGCTGCTCATTGCCGCCTTCGCCCTGCCGAATGTGCTGCCCATCTATCTGCCGGGTCTTTCGGCCGTCTTCGGCCTGCCTCTGGTCTTCGTGGCCCTTCAGCTGGTCCTCGGGCGCCATCGCCTCTGGCTGCCCCGGGCGCTCCTCCGTCGTTCCGTTTCCCGGCCCCTGATCGCCCGCCTGGCCGTGGCACTGGCCCCCTGGCTGGCGCGTCTGGAACGGGCGCTGAAGCCACGCTGGCCTGAGGTCGTGGGACCGGTGACCGAGCGTCTTGCCGGCATGCTCGCGGTGCTGCTCGGCCTGCTGCTCTCCTTGCCCATCCCTCTGACGAATATCCCGCTCTCGGCGCCGCTGGTACTGCTGGGCCTGGCGCTCGCCGAGGAGGACGGGCTCATGCTGGTGATCGCCCTTGCGCTCGGGGCGGCGGTGGCCGCCATCGTGCTGACCGTGAGCGGCGCCCTGTTTCTCGCCGCGATCGCCTGGCTTGCTTCGCTGATCTGAGCGGACGAAGGTCGCGCCTACTTCAACGCCTCGCAAGCGCGCTTGATGCGGATGCAAGCTTCCTTCAGGGCCTCGGTTGAGGTGGCGTAGGAGATGCGGAAGAAGGGCGACTGGCCGAAGGCCGAGCCCTGCACCGCCGCCACGCCCTCCGCCTCCAGCAGATAGCTGACGAAATCATCGTCGCTGGCGATCTTC
>DATBBO010000036.1:0-3015 GCA_036270995.1 Dongiaceae bacterium
TGCGGGTCGGGCGGGCTGACGAGGACCTTGAAGGTTTCGCGAATGCGGCTGTACTGGTCAGTGGAGTCGCAAGAGACGAAGCCGCCGGTGGGCGTACGCAGGGCCTGCTCGTCATAGGCGATCCAGATCGCGTGTGTCTGGGAATTGGCGAAGATCTGGAAGGGAGCCGTGTCGAGCAAGGTCGGCTCCAGCACGACGATCTCGCGGCCGAAGCCGTCCACAGCCTCGCCGGGCACGATGTAGACATCGACGAAGCCCGGATCCGACTCCCGCGGCTTCTCCACCAGCTCGAGCCCGGCGATGATCCCCCAGCTATGGGGCCCGAGATTGTGCCGGCGCCGCATGTCGCGGCCATAGGCCTGCTGGTCCTCGAAATCGGCGGCCCCCAGATATTGCTGGGGATAGTAGTGATTGCGCTCGATGTCGCCGATGGTCATTTCCTGGTTCCCCCGGATGGCCGCGCGGCCTTGAGCGCGGCGACATCGTCGCGCACGGCCTTGAGCTGGTTCTGCAGATCGAGGATCTGCGCGTCCTTGGCGGTCGACGCGACATCGGCGCCGGTCGCCGGCGCAATGGCGACGACCTTGCCGCCGCTGGTGTAGAGCACGACATGATCGGCCGCGCCCGAGAAGGGCAGGGTAAGAAGGCCGGCCGAGCTCGGCACGGGCGCGCCCTGCGGAAGCTCGCGGGTAATCGCGGTGACGCCCTTGCCGCCGAGCTCCTTCTGGACGTCGTCCGCGGAGCGGCCGATGGAGCCGGGAAGCGTCAATGCCGTCCCGAGCCCCTTCGTGCCCCGGCCGGCGATGACCGCGGGCTGCAGCGACAGGAGCTGCTGACCCAGGAAGGCCGGACCGGCGAATTGTTGGTTCATGAGCCCGCGCTGCAGGCCGCCCGTGGGGTCGAGGGCCGAGAGCAGATCCGGAAGCTTGTTGACGATCGGCGAGTTCGCCTGCAGCAGATCCGGAGCGCAGCAGATCGACCGCATCAGCCAGCTGATCACGGGCACGATGGGCACGGCCGAGAGCCAATAGAACATCGATGGGAATGAGCCGGCATAGTGGCGGCAGGAGAGGTTGCAGATGTCGACGATCTTGCCGCCCTTGACCGTGATGCAGGCGATCGGCACCCGGTCGTCGCAGGGATCGGGCGGGCAGGGCGGCAGAACGCTGTGGCAGAAGCAGTCGAGTATGTACTGCAGTGCCACGGTCTTCAGCTCGGTATAGACCTCCTCCGCCTTCGGCCCGTAGATCTGGACAGTGTCGTTGGCGCCAGGCGGATCGAGGGTGATCTTCCCGATGACCTTGAGAAGCTGGCAGCGCGTCAGATGGTCGTCGGCGGTATAGACGTCGACCATGGCCTGGCGGAAGCGGCAGACGGCATCATGAGCCTGGATCGCCGTGATGTTCGCGTAATCCGCATTGTCGAGAGCGGAGAGCACGGCGGCATCAGTGGCATAGCTGCGCTTCTGGATGGCGGTGATGAGCCCCTGGAGGCAGAGGCCGAAGTTGTACCAGAGGCTGCCGGGCGGGATGAGATCGGCGACCGTGAGGCCGCTGGTCTTGCCGACGAAGCTCGCGAGCCCCGTCTGGTCGCGCTTGGGTTGGGGTGGCGCGCAACCATCGGGATTCTCCATCAGCCCGATATCGAAACATTCGAGGACCCGTCGGGGCTGGCAGCTCGCCGGCCCTTGGGTGGTCGCGGCTGTCCCGGCCGTGCTCGCCGTGGCCGCGGCCATCGCCGCGGTCTTCGTGGATGAGCCCGATTTCGTCGAACCGTGACAGCCGCAGCCGCAGCCCGTCTGCGCCATGCCGCCGCCGCAGCCACAGCCGCATCCGCCGGCGGCCGTGCAGGCAGAGGTGCCGAGAGTCGTGCGCAGGGTCATCACCCGCGCCGCCTCCACCTCCTTGTAGCAGAGGGTCAGGCACCAATAGGTCTCCACATCCTTGCAGCCGGGGTCCGGCGGCGGGACATAGGGATCGCACTGCCCTCGCTTCGCCTGGCGGGCGTTGCAGCAATCCTGGATCGCCTGGATGACATTGAAGGATTGATCGGCGGCCACCACGATGTCGTTGCCGCAGCGGTCGATGGCGTAGCCCGGGTGGATCGTGACATAGCCGTCGCAGTCGTTGCAGACGACCTCGAGCCCGCAGACCACCCCCCAGCCATGGAGATAGCGGTTGTGCAGCTTGTTCTTGGCGACGGCGTAGTCCTGATCGGCGCTGAGATCGATATCGGTCAGCACCTGGCCCGGCGCGAAGACCGGGCGCTGGAAGGGCTGCAGGCCAAGGCAGACCGGGCAGCAGCAGTTCGGTGCGTGTGTCGTGCTGGGGGCGGAACCATCGGCGACCATCGTTCGTCTCCTTGCGCGCGTCTCTGTCGGCGCGGGCTATCCGTTGGGGTTGGTGCCCGGCGCGGTGATCGTGAACCAGCTGAGGAACCGGCCGCCTTCGACCCGGTCGCCGGTGGGGCAGCGGCTTTCCGCCGCGCCCTGGGGCTGCAGCCCAGGACCGAGATGATTGGCGTCGAGGGCGGGTTGGACCTCGATCGTCTTGGTGGGATCGAAAGGATCTGGCACCTTGATCGTCTTCATCCCGAGGATGAAGTTCCCCTCGAGCACGACCCGGTAGACTCCGGGCCGCCAGCCGCCGCCGACATTGGTGGGATCGGAGGCCGGACGGATGCGGGTTCCGAGTGCGGCGATGGTCGCCGGCGCGCTGGCCGGTGCAAAATCGCCGGCGCCCGAAGGTGTCTCGCCACACTGGCCCGGCTGGGAGGGAGTGACCTCCTTGAGGGCCGTGACCGCGCCTGCCGTGGGGCTCGGGCCCGTGGCGCTGTCGCTGAGCTGCAGGTTCGCATAGACATAGGTGGTGCCGGAGGGCTGCTTGATCAGGAGCTGCACCGACTGCTCGCTCAGCGTGTTCGCCCGCATCGGCCGATCGAAGGCGATCACCAGACCATCGGCCCGCAGGCGATCGAAGATGTTCTTGTTCTTGACCATGTCGATAATCGCGCCAT
>DATBBO010000037.1:0-3711 GCA_036270995.1 Dongiaceae bacterium
TCGACCCGCTTGACGATGACGGCGCAGTAGAGGCTCGGGCCCGGCTCGCCATTGGGCAAAGGCTTGCCCGGCAGCGTGCCCGAGACCACCACCGAATAGGCGGGCACGCGGCCGTAATGCACGGTGCCGGTGGCCCGGTCGATGATCCTGGTCGAGGCGCTGATATAGACGCCCATGGAGAGCACACTGCCGCGCTCGACAATGACGCCCTCGACCACCTCGGAGCGGGCGCCGATGAAGCAATCATCCTCGATGATCACGGGATTTGCCTGCAGCGGCTCGAAGACGCCGCCGATGCCGACTCCGCCCGAGAGATGGCAGTTCCTGCCGATCTGGGCACAGGAGCCGACGGTGACCCAGGTATCGACCATCGTGCCGCTCTCGACCCTGGCACCGGCATTGATGAAGCTCGGCATCACCACCACCCCCGGCGCGATGTAGGCCGAGCGGCGGACCACCGCCCCCGGCACGACGCGAAATCCCGCCTCGCGGAAGCGGTTGGCACCCCAGCCCTCGAACTTGAGCGCCACCTTGTCATAGGCGCGGCATCCGGCTTCCATGGGCTCGGAATCCCGCAGGCGGAAATAGAGCAGCAGGGCCTTCTTCAGCCATTGATGCGTCGTCCATTGGCCGGCTTGCGGCGCGGCGACGCGGTAGGTCCCGCGATCGAGGCCCTCCATCGCGGCCTCGACCGCATCGCGGATCTCCCCCTTGGTCGCGGGCGTGATGGTGTCGCGCTTCTCCCAGGCGGCATCGATCACCGCCGCGAGACTCCTGTCGTCCATGCTCGTTTCCCCAGCTAGCGGTTGCTTCGCCCAGGGCTCTGCGCCTGCGGCGCATGCTCGCTGAGCCAGCCGACGAGATCGTCGGTCACATGGTGAATGTGGTCGCCGGCATCGTCCATCGAGGCCCATTCCTCGCCGGTCAGCACCAGGACCGTGGTCATGCCGAGCGCCGCAGCAGGCCGCAGATTGCGGGGCAAGTCCTCGATCATGGCCGCACGGGTCGGGTCGATCCCGTGACGGAGGATAAGGCTGCGATAGGTTGCGGGATCCGGCTTCGGCAGATATTCGGCGGCGACGATATCGAATACATCCTCGAAATGATGGGTGACGCCGAGCCGCGCCATGACCCGGGCAGCGTGGGCAACTGACCCGTTGGTGAAGATGAACTTGCGTCCCGGGAGTGCGGCCAGCGCCGCATCGAGGGCCGGGCTGGGCAGAACCGGCGCGACATCGATCTCATGCACGAAATCGAGGAAATCCCGCGGGTCGATGCCGTGATGGGTCATCAGGCCGCGCAGCGTCGTGCCGTGTTCGCGGAAATAGCGCTTCTGGAGGTCGCGCGCGGCGGCTTGCTCCAGCCCCAGCAGCGTCTCGATGAAGAGGCCGATGCGCCGATCCACCTGGGCGAAGAGATTGCAGCGCGCCGGATAGAGCGTGTTGTCGAGATCGAAGACCCAGTCGGTGACGTGGTCGACGGAACGGAGGCGCGCCTGCGGATTGACCTGCTGATTCATTGGACGTGGCCGCTAGTCACGCCGGACCAGCGTGCCGACGCCATGGGCGGTGAAGATCTCCAGCAGCAGGACATGGGGCACGCGCCCGTCGAGGATGACGGCCGCCTCGACCCCGTCCTTGAGGGCATCCAGGCATGTCTGCAGCTTCGGAATCATGCCGCCGCTGATGGTGCCGTCCTTCATCAGGCTCGATACCTGGCTGGCCGTGAGATCGGTCAGCAGATTGCCCTGCTTGTCGAGCACGCCCGGCACATCGGTCAGCATCAGAAGCCGGGTCGCGGCGACCGATCCTGCGACGGCGCCGGCTGCGGTATCGGCATTGACGTTGTAGGTCTCACCCGCCCGGCCATAGCCGATGGGCGCGATCACGGGGATGAAGCCCGCGCTGGCCAGCCGGCGCAGCACATCGGCATCCACCCCCACGGGATCGCCGACGAAGCCGAGATCGATGGTCTGGCCGTTCTTGGTCATCTGCACCCGGCTCGCCATCATCAGCCCGGCATCCTTGCCGCTGAGCCCGAGCGCGCTGCCGCCCGCCTGGTTGATGGCCGAGACGATCTGCTTGTTGGTCTTGCCCGCCAGCACCATCTCGACCACCTCGACGGTGGCCGCATCCGTGACTCTGAGCCCGTCGACGAAGCTGCTCTTGATCTGGAGGCGCTCCAGCATCTCGCCGATCTGCGGGCCCCCGCCATGGACCACGATCGGATTGATGCCGACCTGCTTGATCAGCACGATATCCCGGGCGAAGACACGGGCAATCTCGTCATCGATCATGGCGTGGCCGCCATATTTGATGACGAAGGTCTTGCCGGCATAGCGCTGCATATAGGGCAGCGCCTCCTCCAGCGTGCGCGCGGTGCGCAGCCAGTGCTTGGTCTCGGTGAAATCGCGGACCTGACTCATGGGCGCGCACTCTATCGCAAAGGGGTGGGGGTTGAAAGCGCGGGGGGAACCGCTTCGGCCAGCCCTGCCAGGGCGGCGCGCAGGGCCTCGATCCCCTGGCCCGTATGGGCGCTGGTCACGATGATCTCGGGATGGGCGGCGGCGTGGCGGGCGAGGTCGGCCGCGATCTTTCGCGTCAGCCCAGCCAGCCCCTCCGCCCCCACCTTGTCGGCCTTGGTGAGCACGATCTGATAGGAGAGGGCGGCACGGTCCAGCTCGGTCATTGTTCTGCGATCGGAGTCCTTCAGCCCGTGCCGGGCGTCGACCAGCAGGCAGAGACGGCGCAGCCGGACCCGGCCGCGGAGATAGAGCGCGATGAGGCGCGTCCAGGCGCCGGACTGGCGCCGGCCTACGGCGGCGAAGCCATAGCCGGGGAGATCCACCAGCATCAGCCGTCCTCCGAGATCGAAGAAGTTGATCTGCTGGGTGCGTCCGGGCGTGTGGGACACGCGGGCGAGCGCGCTATGCCCGGTGAGCGCGTTGATCAGGCTCGACTTGCCGACATTCGAGCGGCCGGCGAAGGCGACCTCCGGCAGGCTCGGCGGCGGCAGGGCTTCGGCCGTCGTCGTTCCGGCGACGAAGCGGCATTCCCGGGCGAAGAGACGCCGGCCGGCTTCCAGCGCCGCAAGGCGCCGGTCGGCCTCGCCCGCCTCGCTGCTCAGGCCGTCTTTTTCTTGGCCATCTGCCACATCAGGAACCGTTGCTGTGTGATGGACAGCAGGTTGTTCCAGGCCCAGTAGATCACCAGCCCCGCCGGGAAATGCGCCAGGGTGAAGGTGAAGATGACGGGCAGCAGCATGAAGATCTTGGCCTGCACCGGATCCGGCGGCGCAGGATTCAGCTTCTGCTGCAGAAACATTGTGATGCCCATCAGGATCGGCCAGACGCCCAGGCTGACGGTGGCGACGA
This sequence comes from Dongiaceae bacterium, assembly GCA_036270995.1. Classification (GTDB taxonomy): domain Bacteria; phylum Pseudomonadota; class Alphaproteobacteria; order Dongiales; family Dongiaceae; genus DASXQK01. The sequence goes on from DATBBO010000037.1 coordinate 3,374, forward strand.
ACGGAAAGTCCACGGGCACCGGCCAGGGGCCGAGCCCGAAGAGGTTGATCCAGGAGGTGGGATCGGGCGCGGAGAGATCCTTGATCCAGCCGAAGAACGGCGCGTGGCGCATCTCGATGGTGACGTAGAGGGTCTTGTAGAGGCAGAAAAAGACCGGAATCTGCACCAGCACCGGAAGGCAGCCCGCGGCGGGGTTCACCTTCTCCCGCTTGTAGAGCGTCATCATCTCCTGATTGAGCTTCGCCTTGTCGTCCTTGAAGCGCTCGCGCAGCTGGGTCATCTGCGGCGTCAGGTTCTTCATCTTGTTCATCGCCCGGAAGGATTTGTTCGCGAGCGGG
>DATBBO010000038.1:0-2935 GCA_036270995.1 Dongiaceae bacterium
CGGTCGTATAGCCGGCTGCGGTCGGCAGCGCCGGGGTGGTGATGACGCCGGCAGAGGCCGTGCCGGCAGCAAGCGTCAGCAGGACGGCGCCGGCGGCGAGGGTATGGCGAATCATGGGTAGCTCCCCGAATCGAGTTGGACGCCACGATTCTATGCGCAGCGCGTGAGTCGGCAAAGGCAATAGCGTGTCACTTCGACCAACCGCCCTTACTTTCCCGCACCAGGCCGCTCTCGCCGAGCTCGATCAGATGCGCCAACAGTGATTCGGCCGCGGCGGCGCGAAGCCGCGGGTCGAGGCCGGAATAGACAGTGTCGACCAGGGCCAAGGGTGTTGCCGGCTTCTTGCCGAGTGCCGCCAACACCGCGGCCCGGCGCGCCAGGCGGTGCTCGATCAGGGTATCCACATGCCGATGCGGGTCGCGGATCGGCCCGCCATGGGTCGGCCAGAAGGTGCGGTCGTCGCGCTGCCTAAGCCGCGTCAGAGAGCGCATATAGGCCGCCATATCTCCGTCCGGCGGGGCGACAACCGTGGTCGACCAGCCCATCACATGATCGCCGGAAAAGAGCGCCTGCTCCTCCGGCAGTGCGAAGCAGAGATGATTCGAGGCATGGCCGGGCGTGTGGAGCGCGTCCAGTCGCCAGCCCGCTCCGGCGACGCTGTCGCCATCGGCGAGGCGATGGTCGGGCGTGAAAGCGAGATCGGCTCCCGACTCGCCGGTCTCGCCCCGGCGGCCATGGGGACCGAAGCCGTAAGTCGGAGCGCCGGTTGCCGCCTGCAGCGCCGCGGCGGCCGGCGAATGGTCGAGATGGGTATGGGTGATGAGGATATGGGAGACGCTCTCGCCCGCGAGCCCCGCGAGCAGCGCTGCCACATGCTCGGCGAGATCTGGGCCCGGGTCGATCACCGCGACCCGGGCCCTTCCCACCACATAGGTGCCAGTGCCCAGGAAGGTGAAGGGTCCGGGATTGCGCGCAACGATCCGGCGGATCAGGGGCGAGACCTCCTCCAGCCGGCCATACTCGGCCGTGAAGCTGCGGTCGTTGAGCAATGCTGCGGATGTGGTTGACAGGCCGACCCTCTCCCGCTTGGCTGGGCATCCATCCCAAGAAAAGGCACCCGATTCATGAGCGGTGAGCCCGCAAGCGTCAACCTGACATATCTGGGGGGCCCGGAAGTCGAGCGCCTGGCGCTGAGCGATGGGGAGATCCTGGCCGCGGTCGCGGCGGCGCTGAGGGCGCAGGGCGAGGGGCGGGTGGTGATCGAGCCCCGGGTCCATCTCGTGCCCGAAAGCTCGGATCGCGGGCATTTCAACGTGCTGCGCGGCGTGGTCTGGCCCCTCGGCCTGGCGGGGGTGAAGGTGGTCGGCGACTTCGTCGAGAACTACCGCCGCGGGCTGCCCTCTGAGATGGCGCTGCTGAACCTGTTCGATCCCGAGACAGGCATGCCCAAGGCGATCGTCGATGCCACCGCCATCACCGAGATGCGCACCGGGGCGGTGACCGCGCTGGGCGCGCGTTACCTCGCGCGCCGCGATTCGCGGGTGCTGGGGCATATCGGCGCCCGGGGTACGGCCTATTGGAATGTCCGGCTGCTCGACAGCCTGTTTCATTTCGACGAGATCCGGGTCCATTCGCGCCGGCCGGAAAGCCGCAACGCCTTTGCCGAGCGGCTCTCCGCCGATCTCGGCAAGAAAGTCGCGGCGACGGCGGATTGGGAAAGCTGCATCCGCGGGGCCGATATCGTGGTCGAGGCCTCGCGCCTGCCGGCGCCGGCGCCGATGCTCAAGACCGAATGGATCAAGCCCGGCACCTTCGTCGTTCCCTATGGCACCATGAGTGCCGTCGAGCTTTCGCTGACCGACATCATGGACAAGATGGTGGTGGATGACTGGGGTCAGTGCCGCAAGGGCCTGCCCTATGGGGCGCTCCGCCGCCATGTGGACATGGACAAGCTGACCGAGGCGAACCTCCATGCCGAGCTCGGCCAGATCGTCGCCGGGCTGAAGCCGGGCCGCGAGAGCGCCGGGGAGACCATCCTGCTCTGGCATCGGGGCCTCAGCACCACCGATATCGCCCTTGGCCATGCGCTGCTGGAGAAGGCGGCGCGGCTGGGCATCGGCCAGAGCTTGCGATTCGCCTAGACATGCTAAGATCGGACAAAGCAGTGAAGGAACTTGGACCCATGGCGACTGTGACCAAGATCGACCGCCAGACCCGCTGGTCCGAAGCGGAATGGGAGACGCGGGTGCAGCTCGCGGCCTGCTACCGGCTGGTCGCCCGCTATCGCATGACCGATCTGATCTATACCCACATCTCGGCCCGGGTGCCGGGGGTGGAGGATCAGTTCCTGCTCAATCCCTATGGGCTGATGTTCGACGAGATCACTGCCTCCAGCCTGGTGAAGATCGATCTCGAAGGCCGCCAGATCGAGGACGGACCCTATGGGGTGAATGCCGCGGGCTTCACGATCCACAGCGCCATCCATGCCGCGCGCCACGACGTGTTCTGCGTGCTCCACACCCATACCCGCGCCGGCATGGCGGTCGCCTGCCAGAAGCAGGGGCTGCTGCCGCTGAACCAGATCTCGTTGGCCTTCTATAACCGTCTCGCCTATCACGACTACGAGGGCATCGCCCTTGACCATGACGAGCGGCCGCGGATCGTCGCCGATCTGGGCGACAAGCGCGCCATGATCCTGACCAATCACGGCTTGCTGACCGCGGGGCGCACCATCGCCGAGGCCTTCAGCCTGATGTTCTATCTCGAGCGGGCCTGCGAGATTCAGATCGCCGCCCTTGCCGGCGGGTCCGAGCTGGTTATCCCCTCGCCGGAGGTCTGCGAGAAGACGGCCCGGCAATCCGAGCTTGAGAATGACGCCCCGCTCGGCGATCAGGAATGGGCCGCCCATATCCGGGCGCTCGACCGGGAGGATGCG
>DATBBO010000039.1:0-7286 GCA_036270995.1 Dongiaceae bacterium
AGGAGGGCGCGAAGGAGCCCGCGCCAGTGCCCGCCGAGAGCCGGGATCAGAAGCAGAGCGCCGGATAATGCCGGGAGCCGAAGACGACAAGAAGATGCCGCTGCTCGACCATCTGGTCGAGCTCCGGCGGCGTCTGCTCTACTCGGTGCTGGCCCTCTTCATCGCCTTCATCTTCTGCTTCTATTTCGCCCAGCACATCTTCAATTTCCTGGCCCAGCCTTTGGCGAACATCCTGTTGAAGGAGACAGGGCGGCGCTTCATCTATACCGACCTGACCGAGGTCTTCTTCACCCAGGTGAAGGTCGCCGTCTTCGGTGCCGCCTGCATCACCTTTCCCATCATCGCCTCGCAGATCTGGATGTTCGTGGCACCGGGGCTCTACAAGAACGAGCGCCAGGCCTTCCTGCCCTTTCTGGTGGCAACCCCCGTCCTGTTCATCCTGGGGGCGGCCCTCCTCTATTACGTGATGATGCCCATCGCCTGGCGCTTCTTCCTGGGCTTCCAGCAGCATGGCGGCCCCGACACCCTGCCGGTCCAGCTCGAGGCCAAGGTCAGCGACTATATCAACCTGGTGATGAAGCTGATCTTCGCCTTCGGCCTCTGCTTCCAGCTGCCGGTCCTGCTGACTCTTCTGGCGCGGGTCGGGATCGTGACCGCCGAGGGGCTGCGCAAGAAGCGGCGCTATGCCATCGTCGGCGTTTTTGCCGTCGCCGCGGTGATCACGCCCCCTGATCCCTTCAGTATGATGAGCCTCGCCCTTCCGATCCTCGTGCTCTACGAGATCTCGGTCTGGTCCGCCCGGTTGGTCGAGAAGAAGCGCGCGGAGCGGGAGCGCGAGCTCGAGAAGGAACTTCAGGACAACTCTGCCGTCTAGGCAACGGCGCCCGACGCATCTTTTACCGCCGAAAAGCGTTTTCTTTGAAGCTCGCTCGCTTCCGGGGTTCGAGGCGTGGACAATCATTGGCTGTCGACAGCGCCGCTGGCGGCATTCCTGGCCGGGCATGTGATTCTCGCTGCCCTTGTGAGCTGTCATGCCGTTCTCCACAAGGAGGATGTCCGGTCCGCTTTCGGCTGGATCGGCCTGGCCTGGCTATCGCCAGTTGTGGGGCCGGCCCTCTACTGGGCCTTTGGCATCAATCGGGTCAACCGCCGGGCCACGCGCCTGCGCCGGCGCAGGGCGCGACCCGGATCGAAGGCCTATCCCCGGGCGGTGAAGGCGGACCCGGCCCGGCTGCCCGAGCCCCTGGCGGCCATCGCGCGCGTCAACGAGATTGCCAGCGAGACGCCGCTGACCGAGGGCAACAGCATCGAGATGCTGCAGGGGGGCGACGAGGCCTATCCGGTCATGATCGAGGCCATCCGCAGCGCCGAGGTCAGCATCGCCCTCGTCTCCTACATCTTCCGCGGTGATCGCGTGGGCAAGGCCTTCATCAGCGCACTTGCCGCGGCGCAGGGGCGGGGTGTCGAGGTCCGCGTGCTCCTCGACGGCTTCGGCTGCGGCTATCTCTATTCGTCGGCAGCCCGGCGCCTGGCCGCGGCCGGCGTGCCGGTGCGGCGCTTTATGCATTTCTGGATGCCCTGGCGCATGCCGTTCCTCAACATGCGCAACCACAAGAAGCTCCTGATCGTCGACGGCCGCCACGGCTTCACCGGTGGTCTCAACATTGGCGTCGAGAACCTGCGCGCCTTCCGTCCGCCCCAACTTGTCCGCGATCTTCATTTCCGGGTCTCAGGCCCGGTGGTGCGCCAGATGACGGTGAGCTTCGCGGAGGATTGGAGCTTCACCACCGGGGAACGCCTGGAGGGGGATTGCTGGTGGCCGGCCATCGAGCCGACCGGCACCCTGCTGGCGCGCGGCATCTCCTCGGGACCCGACGAGGACGCGGGAACGCTCGATGCGGTGTTCGCGGCTGCGGTTGGCGCGGCGCGCCAGCGGCTGCGGATCGTCACCCCCTATTTCCTGCCCGGGCCGGCACTGACCATGGCGCTGGCGCTCGCCGCGCTGCGCGGTGTCGAGGTCGATGTCATCCTGCCGGAACGATCGGATTCCATTCTGCTCGATTGGGCCATGCGCGCTCATATCGCCTTCCTCAAGGCCCCGGGGCTCAAGATCCATCTTCTTCCCGGCCCCTTCGATCATTCCAAGGTGGTCACCGTCGACGGCATCTGGTCCCTGATCGGCAGCGCCAATTGGGATGTCCGCAGCACCCGGCTCAATTTCGAGTTCGTCGTCGAATGCTACGACCAGGTCCTGGCGGGCCGGTTGGACCGGCTGCTGGAGGAGAAGCGGGCCGCGGCGCGGCTCGTGTCGCAGGACGACATGCGGAACCAGCCGATGGCGCTCCGCCTTCGTAATGCAGCGGCGCGCCTCCTGCTGCCCTATCTCTAGGACAAATCTGCGGAGGACAACCCGTGGGTGCTGGTGAATCGAATCCGAAGATGCGAAGGTTTGGGCAAGGGCGGCTGAGAATCCGGGGACGGGAAGGGCAGAGCGACGTTGTCGACCCATGATCAGCGCGGTGCCCAGCATGGGCCCAAGGAGCGTCACGCGAAGGAGAACGGGGCATCCGGCCCCGGGCATCTGCGCGTGCTCAGCTGGAACCTTCTTCGGCTGACCGGCGCCACGGTCGAGGATGTGGCGGCCCTGGTGAAGGCGGCAAAGCCCGATCTGCTGCTGCTGCAGGAAGCGACGAAGAAGATGGAGCGGCTGCCGGAGCTCGTCGGCGGCCATTTCTTTCGCGAGCCATTGCCGCGGCGCGTCTATGGGCTCGGGGCCTGGAGCCCCAAAGAATTCCCCCAGCCGCAGGCGCTGCCTCTTCCGGTGTCGCGCATGCCTGGCAGGGTGCCGCCGCGCCTCGCCCAGCTCGTGCAGCTGGAGGGTGCCACCTTCGCCAATGTGCATCTCTCCCACGGCCAGCTCCTGAACCGCCGCCAGCTATTCCGGATCCTGCACCACGTCCAGGGTCCAGCAGCGATCATCGGCGACTTCAACGCCTTCGGCCCGACGATCCTGCCAGGCTTCGACGATGTCGGTCCGCGCGAGGCCACCCACACGGCGAACATCGTGCGCTTCCGCCTAGATCGCTGCCTGGTCCGGGGAATCGTCTGCAGCACTGCCCGCGCGCTCCACGCCGGTTCCTCCGACCACCGCCCGATCCTGCTCGATCTGGAGGTGATGGCGGCGGCGGCGGCGGAGCATGCCGCGATCCCGCAGCGGGCGCGGCGGATGACGGCGCAGAATCTCATCTATGGCCTCAGCGAAGGGGTCCGGCGGCACAGGGAGCGATATCAGCGCGTCACCGCCTGGCGCGACAAAGGCAGCGCCCGGGTGGGCGATGCGGTCGCCTCGCTCAGGGGCGAGCGCGAGAAACGTTAGGCGCTGGCGGCGCTGCCTTCAGCCGATCGCGTCACCCCAGCCGCCGCCGCGGGCCTGCTTGTAGAGGCTTCCCTCGCGCCGGCTGATCACCCGCTCCTCCGCGTCGCCCGAGGCGAGACAAAGCCTGAGGCGGACATGGCCCGTGGCGGCGCGGGGTGGGGCGATGATCCGGGCTTGCGGAAGTGCTGCCGGCTGTCGTGCGACCGCGAGATAGATGAACTTCTCCTCCTCCCAGGGAACCGTCCCGCGCTTTGCCCGGCGATGGGCCCGCGAGCGCGGCAGGCGGCGGGCGAAATGGCACCAGTCCGGCGGCTCGAGGGGACAGGCGGCCGCATGAGGGCAGGGCGCTGCGATCGCCGCGCCAGCCGCCAGGAGCTGGGCCCGGGCGGCAAGGATCCGCTGCCGGCCCGCGGGCGTACCTGGCTCGACCAGCAGCAGCACCTCGCCCGTGAGCGCCCAGAGACGCTCGATCAGGACCGGACGCCGGCCGGGCGCCAGCTCGTCCAGCACATAGGCAAGGACGACCAGGTCGCGAGGCCCCGAGTCGAGGAGACTGCGGCGAATGTCGGTGACGATCCAGGCGATTCGAGGAAGGGCGGCCTTGGCCGCGAGCCGCTCACCCCAGCGGCGCATGACGGGGCTCTCCTCGACGAGAAGCGCTTCTTCGAGCAGGGGCCATCGTTCGGCCACGGCCCAGAACGCGGTCCCCGGTCCGGCACCGACATCCAGCAGGCTTCGCGGCGCGAAGTCCGGGCAAGTCTCCGCCAGGCCAGCGAGAGAGGCTTGTATCGCGGCATAAGTGGCCGGCAGGCGCGTGGCGAGATAGGCGAGCGCGGCGGCGTCGTCATCGACATGCCGGCGCCCGTCGCGGCGCTCGGCGCGGTAGCGACTCGAGAGCGCTTCGGCTGCCCGCGCCAGCTCGGCGGCGGGGATTCCCTGCAGCGCTTCATCGACCGCCTCGCGCAGCGGAGCCGGCAGCTCCATGGCCCGGAAACCCTCCCCATTGTGGACACTTCGGAGTCCCCCAGCCTATAACCTTGCACCCCAATTTTGCGACTCGTCGGCCCGATGCACGACCTGAAAGCGATACGCGACGATCCGAGCGCCTTCGACGAGGGTCTCCGCCGCCGCGGCCTTCCGCCCCAGGCCGCCGCGATTCTGGCACTGGATCAGGAGCGCCGGCGCCTGCAGCTGGGGCTCGAGGAGATGCAGGCGCGGCGCAACAGCCTCTCCAAGGAGATCGGCCGGCTGAAGGCCAAGGGCGAGGCCGATGCCGCCGCCGCTGCGGCCGCCGAGGTCGCGCGAATCAAGGAATCCCTTCCGGCGGCGGAGCAGGCCGAGCGGGAAAAGGGAACCGCCATCGAGTCCCTGCTCGCGACGATTCCCAATCTCCCGGCGGACGGCGTGCCGGTGGGTCCCGATGAGACGGCCAATGTCGAGATCCGCCGCCATGGCGATCCGAAGGCCGTTCCGGCGGCGCAGCTCAACAGGAAGCGCGAGCATTTTGAGCTCGGGGAAGCCGCGGGCCTGATGGACTTCCAGACCGCGGCGAAGCTCTCCGGGGCGCGCTTCGTCGTCTTGAAGCGCGGCCTGGCGCGGCTGGAGCGCGCGCTCGCCGCCTTCATGCTGGACATGCATACGAGCGAGTTCGGCTATAGCGAGATCTCGCCACCCTACATGGTCCGCGACAGCGCCCTCTACGGCACCGGCCAGCTGCCCAAATTCGCCGAAGATCTCTTCCGGGTCTCCGGCGACTACTGGCTCATTCCCACGGCCGAGGTGCCGCTGACCAATCTGGTCGCCGATCAGATCCTGGAGGAGAAGGTTCTGCCGCTGCGTTTCACGGCCTATACACCCTGCTTTCGTTCCGAGGCGGGGGCGGCGGGCAAGGACACGCGCGGCATGATCCGCACGCACCAGTTCAACAAGGTCGAGCTGGTCTCGATCGCCCATCCCGAGCGCTCCAGCGAAGAGCATGAGCGCATGACCGACTGCGCCGAGACGGTGCTGAAGCGTCTCGGGCTGCCGTTCCGCACGATCGTGCTGTCCACGGGAGACATGGGATTCGCCGCCGCCAAGACCTACGACATCGAGGTCTGGCTGCCGGGGCAGGGGCGCTACCGCGAGATCTCGAGCTGCTCCAACTGCGGCGACTTCCAGGCGCGGCGCATGAAGGCCCGCTTCCGCGAGCCCGGCGCCAAAGGCACGCGCTTCGTCCATACGCTGAACGGCTCGGGTATGGCCGTGGGACGGACCCTTATCGCCATCATGGAGAACTACCAGCAGCCCGACGGCTCCATCGCGCTTCCCGACGCGATCCGGCCGTATATGGGTGAATTGGCGGCAATCCGCGTCGATGAGTAGGGGGCAATGAGCAAGAGCGCGCTTGATCTCAAGGGTGCCCGGATCCTGGTCACCAATGACGACGGGATCAACGCGCCGGGCCTGAAGGTCCTCGAGCGGATCGCGCGCATGCTCTCCCGCGATGTCTGGGTCGTGGCGCCGGAGCTGGAGCAAAGCGGGGCCGGTCATTCGCTCACGCTCCGCCGGCCGCTCGAGGTCCGGCGCATCCGTGAGAGGCGCTTCGCCGTGGACGGCACGCCCACGGATTGCGTGCTGATCGCCGTCAATCACCTGATCGAGGGGCGCCGGCCCGATCTCGTGCTCTCGGGCATCAACCGCGGCAGTAATATGGGCGAGGACGTCACCTATTCGGGGACCGTCGCCGCGGCGATGGAAGCCACCTTGCTCGGCATCCGCGCCATCGCCATGAGCCAGCTTCGCGAGGGCCAGCATGTCACCTGGCGCCTCGCACTGAAGCATGGTGCCGAGGTCGTCCGCCGCCTGGTCTCCGTGCCCTGGACCGAGGGCGTGTTGATGAACATCAACTTCCCCTATCTCACCAAGGGCGAGATCTCCGGCATGGAGATTGTGCGCCAGGGCCGGCGCGCGGCGAATATCGAGGTCGCTCATGCCGTGGGGCCCACTGGGCGGAAGTTCCTCTGGATCGGCGACTTCACCAGCGACAATCCGGTCGGCAAGGGCACGGATCTCTGGGCGGTCAGGACCGGCGCCATCGCCATTACCCCGCTGCATCTGGACCTGACGCATGGCGCCATGGCGCGTCGCCTCGGGGAGGCCTTCGCGTGAGCCTCGCCGCGCGCAAGATCCGCTTGATCATGGCGCTCCGGCGCAGCGGCATCACGGATACCGCCGTGCTCGCCGCCATCGAGCGCATCCCGCGCGAGGATTTCGTGCCGGAGGCCTTCCACGACCAGTCCTACGAGGACAAGGCGCTGCCCATAGGCCAGGGCCAGACCATCAGCCAGCCCCAGATCGTCGCCCTGATGACCCAGGCACTCGAAGTGACACCGCGGCACAAGGTGCTCGAGATCGGCACGGGCTCCGGCTATCAGACGGCGGTGCTCTCGCGTCTCGCGCGGCGGGTCTACACCATCGAGCGCCACCGGCCACTGCTGCAGGAGGCGGAGCAACGTTTCGCCGGTCTCAGGATCCACAACATCACCTCGATCGCCGGCGACGGCATGAAAGGATGGCCCGCGCAATCGCCCTTCGACCGGATCATCATCACGGCCGCCGCCGCGGAGCTGCCCGAGACCTTGCTGGCGCAGCTCGGGGTCGGCGGCATCATGGTGCTGCCGATCGGGCCCGAGCGCGGCGATCAGGAACTCTTCAAGCTCCGGCGGACCGAGCAGGGGATCGAGTCGGAGAAGCTCTGCGACGTGCGCTTCGTGCCACTGCTGCCCGGCGTGCCGCAGGAGCGTGCCGGATGAGGGCGCGCGCTGTTCGACGCGGGAACGGGTGGGAGATCTTCGGACTCTTCACGCTGCTGGCGCTGGCCGGCTGCGGGAATATGGGCGGCGGCTCTGCCGTGACCCTGCCGCCCTCG
>DATBBO010000040.1:0-1685 GCA_036270995.1 Dongiaceae bacterium
TGCCCGGGCGGCGAGCCCGTCCTGCCGGCGCAGCTCGGCCATGAAGGCGCCGAGCTCCTGATACGGCAGTGCCGGATGATGCCGGACCCGCTTCGCCTTGGCCTGGGCCGGCAGGAGGTTTTCCAGATGGCCGCGCCAGCGGGCGGGGTTCTCGCCGCTGCGATGGCCGCGCGCCGTCGCGGCGTCCAGCACCGCCTCGATGCGCTGGCGGACCCGGCTCGCGGTTACGGGCTTCGTGGTCCAGATCGGCTCCAGGACGCGCAGCACCAGCCCGGCGTCGATCTGCCGGACGGGCAAGGCGCCGACGAGGGGGTGGACATAGGTGGCCAGCGTGGTGCGCCACTGGTCGCCGTGCCTGACGCTGCGCCAGCCCGCATGGCGCGCCTTGATGAAGGCGTCGGCCGCATCCTTGAAGGTGACCTGCCTGGCCGCCTCGACGCGCTCCGCGGCCCGCTGGCCGTCGCGGGCGCTGATGGGGTCGATGCCTGCCGAAGTTAGCCGGCGGGCTTCCGCGGCCCGCGTGCGGGCTTCGGCGAGGCTCACGGCGTTGAGGGAGCCCAGCCCCATGTAGCGGGTCTTGCCGCTCCGGGCGTAGCGATAGACCCAGGAGCGGGCCTCGGGGCCGGTGACCTGGAGATAGAGCCCACCGCCATCGGCATACATGCCGGACTGCTTCGCCCGCGAGATAGCCAGCCCATTCAGCCGTCCGACCCGCCGCGCCATGTCCGCCTCCTACCCACGCTGCTATCCACGCTCGACGGCTGAATTGTGGGAGACGCTGGAGGACATTGCAAGATGCGGGTGGAGAGAAATGCCTATGTTTTCTGGATTGATTGGGCTACGGGGGGACGCTCGAAGACAGCGCCGGACGCTAGTTAGGCGGACCTCTACTCCGCCGCGCGGCTGATCACCGGGTCGACGCGGTTCAGGTCTTCCAGGGAGATGTGGCAGGCGATGCGGTGGCCGGTGGGGGTGCGCCGCTCGGGCGGCGGGGTGGTGTCGCAGATTTCGCCGACCTTGCGCGGGCAGCGGGTGGCGAAGGGGCAGCCGGCCGGGATGTTGCGCACGCTGGGCAGGTTGCCCTCGAGGATGATGCGCTTCTGCTTCAGGTCCGGATCGGGGATCGGCACCGCCGAGAGCAGCGATTCCGTATAGGGGTGGTAGGGCGGCAGAAAGACATCCTCGACCTCGCCGAACTCGACGATCTTGCCGAGATACATCACCGCCACACGGTCGGCGAGATAGCGCACCACCGAGAGATCGTGGGAGATGAAGATCAGGGTGGCGTCGCGGGTCGCCTGAAGCTCGATCAGGAGATTGATGATGGCGGCCTGGACCGAGACGTCGAGGGCCGAGACGGGCTCGTCCGCCACCACCAGATCGGGATCGCCGGCTAGCGCGCGGGCGATGGCGACGCGCTGCTTCTGGCCACCGGAGAGCTGCCGCGGCTTGCGGGCGACGAAATCGACCGGCAGCTTCACCGTCTCCATCAGCTTGCGGGCCTCGCCCCGCGCCTGGCGGCCGCCGACGCCTTTCAGGCGGCGCAGCGCCCGCTCGACGATATAGCCCACGGAATGGCTTGGGTTCAGCGTGCTGTCCGGGTTCTGGAACACCATCTGCAGCTTGCGCTTCAGGCTGTCCGGGCGCTTCTCCACCGAGGTATAGCCGATATCGCTGCCGGCGAG
>DATBBO010000041.1:0-18242 GCA_036270995.1 Dongiaceae bacterium
GCCGTGGCGACGATGGTCTGGTCCAGCGCCGAGAGGAACAGCGCCAGCAGGGCGCCGATGACGATGACGCGGACCTCGGCAGGGGAAAGAGAGGACATTGACGGAGACCGGGCGGGCTAGAAGGTGAGGCTTACTCCCGCACATACACGGGATCAACCAGGAACACCCTTTCCCCAGGCCGGGTGAGGGGCAGCCATGTCGAAAACGCAAGGCGCGCGCATCGCGCCTGCCTCTTCCCGCCGAGGGTAATCGCCTATCGAAGGCGGCGGATCGTCGGGAACGGGGCATGGAACACGGCATCGATCGCGAAAGCATCCGCCCGCAAAGCGCGTCTTGCCTTAATTTCACCTGAACGCAACTAGTGAGATGATCTCGGCAACCCGGCGCTCCGCCACACTATTGTAGGGAGAGGATATGGGGCCATTTCAGCAGACGCCATGACCGATCTTGCGAGCTACAGGGACCGGCCCTTCATCTTCTTCCTCGGCTATATGCGCCGGCGGGCGGGGATGCATGCCGGGCTCTTCCTGGCGGTGGTGGCTGCGGCGGCCTGCCAGGTCAGCACGCAATATGGGATCAAGTTCCTGGTCGATACGCTGGCCCTCGGGCATCAGGCGGGGGACCGGATCTGGCTCGCCTTCGCCTTTCTTATCGCCATGATAGCCGGCGACAATCTGCTCTGGCGCCTGGCCGGGCAGTTCGCCAGCCGCGTCATCGTCCTGGTGACCGGCGACCTGCGCCAGGATCTGTTCCATTATGTCACCGGCCATGCGCCGAGCTATTTCGCCGACCGCCTGCCCGGCACGCTGGCGAGCCGCATCACCGCGGCCGCCAATGCCGTGTTCACCATGGAGAACATGTTCGCCTGGAACCTGGTGCCGCCGGTGATGGTGATCGCGGGCGCCATCCTCTATCTCTCCAGGATCAGCCTCGGCATGACGGCGGGTCTCGTCGGCGCGGCCGGGCTGATGGTCCTCGTGCTGTTCCGCCTCGCCGCCGCGGGCAAGCCGCTGCACCGCCATTTCGCCAACAAGGCCGCGGCCGTCGATGGCGAGATGGTCGATGTGCTGGGCAATATGGGGCTGGTGCGCGCATTTGGCGGGATCCGCCGCGAGCTCCAGCGCCTCGGCGAAACCATCGGCCATGAGCTCGGCGCACGGCGCCGCAGCCTGCTCTATCTGGAGCGGCTGCGTCTCGCCCATGCCGGTGTCACCATCCTCCTGACCCTGGGGCTGCTCAGCTGGGCCATCAGGCTTTGGCAGCAGGGGGAGGCCAGCGCTGGCGATGTGGTGATGGTCGCGACTCTCGGCTTTACCATCCTGCAGACGACCCGGGACCTGGCCGTGGCCCTAGTGGACGTGACCCAGCATCTCGCCCGCCTGCATGAGGCCATGGGCGTGCTGCTCCTGCCCCATGAGATCAAGGACCGGCCGGGTGCCATGGCGCTCGAGGCCGAGGGCGGGGCCGTCGCCTTCGAGCATATCGTCTTCCGATATCCGGGCAGGGGGCCGACCTTCGAGAATTTCGATCTGAGGCTCGCGGCCGGGCAGCGGGTCGGGCTGGTGGGCGAATCCGGCGCCGGCAAGACGACGCTGCTCGCTTTGCTCCAGCGCTTCTACGATCTCGATGGCGGGCGCATCCTGATCGACGGCCAGGATATCGCGATGGTGACCCAGGAGAGCCTGCGCCAGGCCATCGCCATCGTGCCGCAGGACATTTCCCTCTTCCACCGCTCGGTGCTGGAGAACATCCGCTATGGCCGGCCCGAGGCAACCGATCAGGAGGTTTGGGAGGCGGCCGAGGCGGCGCGCTCGGCGGACTTCATCCGCGCGCTGCCTCAGGGCATCGACACCATCGTCGGCGAGCGCGGGGTCAAGCTTTCCGGCGGCCAGCGCCAGCGCATCGCGATTGCGCGCGCCCTGCTGAAGAACGCGCCCATCCTGCTGCTGGACGAGGCGACCTCGGCTTTGGATACGGAATCAGAGGAGGCGATCCGCGCCGCCCTCGACCGGCTCATGCAGGGCCGCACGGTCATCGCCATCGCCCATCGCCTCTCGACGCTGCGCAACTTCGACCGCATCGTCGTCATGCAGACGGGGAAGGTGCTGGAGGACGGGCCACCGGAGCAGCTCCTGCGCGCCGATGGGCCCTATCGGAAGCTGATCCGCCGCGAGATGAGCCGGCTCTCGGCGGCGGCTTAGGGTGAATCTTAGTCTGCGAGGGTCAACGGCCGGCAGACGGTCTCGAGCGGCTTGCGCTCGGCGGCGACGCCCCAGATGAGCAGCACCACCGCAGCACCCAGCATCAGTGCGGCGCCGATGAGATAGCCGATGAAGACTTCCTGGCGCGAGCCGGTCTCGATCAGCCGGCCGAAGAGCAGCGGCCCCGCGATGCCGCCAAGGCCCGTGCCTATGGCATAGAATACGGCGATCGCCATGGCGCGCACCTCCAGCGGGAAGGTCTCGCTGACGGTGAGATAGGCCGAGCTCGCCGCCGCCGAAGCGAAGAAGAAGACGATCATCCAGGCGACGGTCTGGCCCGTGGCGCTGAGCTGGCCCTGCTGGAACAGATAGCCGCTCACCGCCAGCAGAAGGCCGGAGAGGATGTAGGTGCCGGCAATCATCGGCTTGCGCCCGATGCTGTCGAAGAAATGGCCGAGCAGGAGCGGTCCCAGGAAGTTCCCCGCGGCAAAGGGCAGGATGTACCAGCCGATACGATCGGCCGGCACGCCGTAGAAATCGGTCAGCACCAAAGCGTAGGTGAAGAAGATCGCATTGTAGAAGAAGGCCTGCGCCGCCATCAGGCTGAGCCCGACGAGAGCGCGCTGGCGATGAACCCAGAACAGGCTGTGGAGCACTTCGCGGAGGCCGACATTACGGCCACGAAAGCGGGCGCGGGCGAGGGGAGCCGGCGGTAGCTTCTGGCCTGCGGCCTCGAACCGGCGCTCGATGCCGGTGACGACGGCCGCCGCCTCGGCCGCCCGGCCATGGGTTAGCAGCCAGCGCGGGCTCTCCGGAAGCCAGAGCCGCATCACGAAGATGACGATCGAGAGCGCCGCGCCGATCATGAAGCAGAGGCGCCAGCCGATGTCGACGGCGAGGAGGTTCGGATCGAGCAGCACCACCGAGCCGCCCGCCCCCAGCGCCGCACCCACCCAGAAGCTGCCGTTGATGGCGAGGTCGGTCCAGCCGCGGTAGCGGCAGGGGACGAGCTCCTGGATCGTCGAGTTGATCGCCGCATATTCGCCGCCGATGCCCGCCCCCGTGAGGAAGCGGAAGAGCAGAAAGCTGGCCAGGTTCCAGGAGAGGCCGGTCGCGATCGCCGCCGTCATATAGACCGCGAGGGTGATGAAAAAGAGCCGCCGGCGGCCGAGACGGTCGGTCAGCCAGCCGAACAGGATCGCGCCGAGCACCGCGCCCGCGACATAGGTGCTGCCGGCACGTCCAATATCGTTATTGCTGAGGCCGAGGGTGGCGCCCTCCTTGAGGACGCCGGCGACCGAACCGGCCAGCGTCACCTCCAGCCCGTCGAGGATCCAGGTGATGCCGAGGGCCACCACCACAAGCGTGTGGAAGCGCCCCCAGGGGAGGCGGTCGAGGCGCGCGGGCACGTCGGTCTCGATGACCGATGCAGCCTCGGCGCGCGCCATCCCGGTGTTCCAGACCTGGGCACTGACCATCGCCTGCGATAAATGCCGCGACCGGGGCTCGGGTTCCGGCGCCCGGCCGCCTTGAAGCCCTATCCCGCCGGCGCGTGGCTGATGATGCGGGCGAGGAAGGCGCGGGTGCGCTCATGGGAGGGCGCGGAGAAGAACTGGGCCGGCGGCGCCTCCTCGATGATGCGGCCGTCATGCATCATCACCATGCGGTCGGCGACCTCGCGGGCGAAGCCCATCTCGTGGCTGACGATCACCATGGTCATTCCCTCCCGGGCCAGTTCCTTCATCACCTCCAGCACCTCGCCGATCATCTCGGGATCGAGCGCGCTGGTGGGTTCGTCGAACAGCATCAGGGCAGGACGCATGGCCAGCGCCCGGGCGATGGCGACCCGCTGCTGCTGCCCGCCGGAGAGCTGGGCAGGATAGGCATTCTCCTTCTCCGAGAGGCCGATGCGGGCCAGCAGCGCCCGCGCGGTCGCCACCGCCTCGGCCCGCGGCTGCCCGCGCACATGGATCGGCGCCTCGATGATGTTGCCGATGGCTGTCAAATGCGGGAACAGGTTGAAGCGCTGAAAAACCATGCCGATCTCTTGGCGTTGGCGGGCGATATTGCGCTCGCGGTCCTCGATCAGGCGGCCGGCGCGCTCGCGATAGCCGATGAGATGGCCGTTGACCAGGATGCGGCCCTTGTCGATCTTCTCCAGATGGTTCAGGCAGCGGATCAGCGTCGTCTTGCCGGATCCCGAGGCGCCGACCACCACCACCACCTCGCCGCGGCGCACCGTCAGGGAGACGCCCTTCAGCACCTCGAGGGGGCCGAAGGATTTGTGGACATCCGCCGCTTCGACGACGCGCTCCGGTGCATCGGCCGGCAGCCCGCCGATCGCGGAGAGGAGTGGTGCGGCCATCGCTAGCGGCCCCCCGCCAGCCGGCCGGTTCTGAGCCAGGAGAAGGCGCCGGCGACGACTCCGTTGCCCGTGGGCTTCGTCTGGCCGGGCTCGCCGAAGCGCCGCTCGATCCAGCGTTGCACGATGCCCCAGAGGGTCGTGAGTGTCAGGTAATAGAGAGCGACCACGAGATAGAGTTCGAAGACGCGGAAGGTGGCCGAGGTGATCATCTCGGTCGCGAGCAACAGCTCCGGCACGCCGATGACGCTGACCAGTGTCGTGTTCTTCAGCATGCCGTTGAAGTCGTTGCCGAGCGGCGGCAGGATCACCCGCGCCGCCTGAGGCAACACGATGCGGCGCATCAGCTTCCAATAGGTCATGCCGAGGGATTTCGCCGCCTCGGTCTGGCCGATATCGACCGAGGCGATGCCCGCCCGGATGATCTCACTCATATAGGCGCCCTCGTTCAGGCTGAGGGCGACGATGGCGGCCTGGATATTGCCGGGGATGACGACGAAGCCGATGTCGATATCCTCGAACCGGAAGATGTTGCCCGCCGCAAGGCCGGTGTAGATGAACACGATCTGCACCAGGAGCGGCGTCCCCCGCATCACCCAGACGTAGAAATTGATGACGAGCTGGAGGATTCGGAAGCGCGAGAGCTTTCCCAGAGCCGCGAACAGCCCGATCAGGGTGCCGAGGCTCTGGGAGATGACGCTGAGGCTGAGCGTGAGCCAGAGCCCGTGGAGATAGACGGAGCTCGGCTCCAGCAGATAGTGCCAGAAGAATCCCCAGTCGAAGGCCATGACTAGAGAACCTTAAAGCGTATCGCCCTCCAGATGCCACTTGGTCAGGATCTTCATATAGGTCCCGTCGGCGCGCATGTTGTCGAAGGCCTTCTGGATGGCGGCGCGTAGCTCGGGATCGTCCTTGCGCACGGCGATGCCGGTCAGGATTTTGGCGAAGGGAGGGCCGGCGACATCGAAGATGTTGGAGGCCTTCTGCATGAAATAAGCCGCGCTCTCCAGGGTCGTTCCATAGACGTCCACCTGGTTGATCTGAAGAGCCTGCAGGGCGTCGGAATCCTTGGGGTAGACCACGATGTTGGCCGGCGGCTTGCCGGCCGCGGCAAACTTCTTGTTCTGCTCGTCGATCAGGCTCTGGATGGTGGTGCCGTTCTCGACCGCGATCTTGACCCCCGAGAGATCGTCGAGGCCATGGATGTTCTTCGGATTGCCCTTGTGCACCAGCAGGGCCTCGCTGGAATACATGTAGTCGACGAAATCCACCACCTCGCGGCGCTTCGGCTTGTCGAAGAGCTGGGAGAGGATGGCATCGCAATGCTTGGCCTGGAGCGCCGGGATGATGCCGTCGAAGGGCGTGTTTGCGAATTCCGCCGCGACGCCGAGGCGCTTGGCGATCTCGGTCCCGAGCTCGATGTCGGAGCCGATCGGCTTGTTGTTCTCGTCGAAATAGCCGAGCGGGGGCCCGGAGATATCCGAGCAGTAGACGATCTTGCCGGCGGTCGCGATCACAGCCGGCGGCGTCACTTCCGCGGCACCAGCCGCCAGCGGCAGGCCGAGGACGGCCAGGATCGCTAGGCCGATTCGGACATGTCCCGTCTGCGGTGTCTTCTTGGGGGTCGTCATCGCTTCCTCCCTGGGAAAGTTGTCGGGTTGTTTTGGTCTTGGCATCCCGTGAAACCAATCATATGATTGGTTTCATTCTGGTTCGCCGGCAAGGAGGCTTGCATGGCCCAATATCGACCGTCAAGATGACGGAGATCCACATGTTGAAACCAATATCGAAAATGGTATCACGATGAGCCGACGCGACGGAAGCGTCGAGAAGCTGTCAGCGCTGCTGATCAGCGGGCGCTACCCCACCCAGAGCCGTCTGCCGCCGGAGCGCGAGCTGGCCAAGCTCCTCAGCGTCAGCCGGAGCGGGCTGCGCGAGGGGCTCGAGATCCTCGAGGCCGAGGGGCGGATCTGGCGCCATGTAGGCAAGGGAACCTTCGTCGGACCGCGGCCGCTGGAATGCGCGACCGGCCTCGACCTCGTCACCGCCATGACGAGCCCCGAGGAGGTGCTGGAGGTGCGTCTGCTGTTCGAGCCGCTGATCGCGCGGCTGGCGGCCACCCGCGCCAGCGCCTCGGAGATCGAGAACATGCGCCGGCTCCTCGAGAAGAGCGACAGCGCGCGCGATGCCAAGGCCTGGGAGCTCTGGGACGGCACCCTGCACCGGGCGGTCGCGGAGGCGGCCCACAACAAGCTGCTGCTGGCGATTTTCGACGGCTTCAATGCCATGCGCAGCCAGGCGGCCTGGAGCCGCCTCCGGCTCGCGGCCTTGATACCCGAGCGCCTTGGCGTCTATCGTCGTCAGCACCGCGCCTATGTGGGCGCCATCGCCGCCCGCGACCCCGTGGCTGCCGAAGCGGCGATGCGCCTTCACGTGGAGACGGTGAAGGATAACCTGCTCGGCCTCGAGCGGGCGAAACCATCACACAACCCGACGACGAGGAAAATGAGAATTGCCGGCTGACCGAACGATCCGAGCCCTGCTCGGGAGCGCTGATCCCGAAGGGATCGCGATCGCGGCCCCCGACCGCACCCCGCTTCGCCGGCGCGAGCTTGCGGCGCAGATGGACGCGACCATCGGCAGCCTGAGGGCCCTCGGTGTCGGGCGCCAGGACCGCGTCGCCATGGTGCTGCCCAACGGCCCCGAGATGGCAGCCGCCTTTCTGGGTGTCGCTTCCGGCGCGGCGGCCGCTCCTCTCAACGCGGCCTACCGCGAGGAAGAGTTCGACTTCTACATTTCGGATATCGAGGCGAAGCTGCTGCTGATCGAGGCGGGGCTGGAATCTCCGGCACGTGCGGTGGCGGCGCGGCGCGGCATCGCGGTGGTCGAGGTGGCGCCGCTCCTCTCCGCCCCGGCCGGGCGTTATCAGCTGCTCCGGGACGGTCAGCCCGCACCCACCGGACTGGGCGAGCCCTCCGGGCCCGAGGATGTGGCTCTCGTGCTGCATACATCCGGCACCACCTCGCGGCCGAAAATCGTGCCGCTGACCCATGACAATCTGACGGCCTCGGCCCGCAATATCGGCCGGACCCTGGCGCTGCGGCCCACCGACCGCTGCCTCGTCATCATGCCGCTGTTCCATATTCATGGGCTGATCGGGGCGCTGCTCTCCTCCATGGCGGCCGGCGCCAGCGTCTATTGCCCGCCGGGCTTCAACGCGCTCAAGTTCTTCGCCTGGCTCGATGATTCGGCTGCGACCTGGTACACGGCGGTGCCGACCATGCATCAGACGATCCTCGCCCGCGCCGAGCGCAACCGCGATGTGATCGAGCGCCGGCGGCTGCGCTTCATCCGCTCTTCCTCCGCCTCCCTGCCGCCACAGGTGATGCAGGCGCTGGAGATGGCCTTCGGCTGCCCCGTGCTGGAATCCTACGGCATGACCGAGGCTTCCCATCAGATGGCGAGCAATCCTCTGCCGCCGGCGGCGCGCAAGCCCGGCACGGTCGGCCGCAGCGCCGGTCCGGAGGTGGCGATCCAGGGGGCGGGCGGGGAGATCCTGCCGGCGGGCCAGGCCGGCGAGATCGTCATCCGCGGCGAGAACGTGACCGCCGGCTATGCCAACAACCCCGCCGCCAATGCCGAGGCCTTCCGCAACGGATGGTTTCGCACCGGCGATCTCGGCTTCCTCGATGCCGAGGGCTATCTCACCATCAGCGGGCGCCTCAAGGAGATCATCAATCGCGGCGGCGAGAAGATCACGCCGCGCGAGATCGACGAGGTTCTGATGGATCATCCGAGCGTCGCCCAGGCGCTCGCCTTCGCCATGCCCCATGACATGCTCGGGGAGGAGGTGGCGGCGGCCGTCGTTTTGCGTGAGGGGCAGGAGGCCTCGGAGCGGGAGCTGCGCGACTTCGTCGCCCGTCATCTGGCGGATTTCAAAGTGCCGCGCCGCATCGTGCTGCTGCAGGAGATTCCCAAGGGCCCCACGGGCAAGCTGCAGCGCATCGGCCTCGCCCGGCGTCTGGGCCTGCCCTGATGGAACGCGCCATCGCATGAAGATCTGCGTCTTCGGCGCCGGGGCCATCGGCGGGCTCATGGGCGCGCGGCTTGCGGCGACGGGTGAGGATGTCACGCTCATCGCCCGCGGGCCGCATCTCGCGGCCATGCGCGAGCGCGGCCTCAGGCTCGAGGCCGAGGGCAAGGACGTGACCGTCGCGCCGAAGCTCGCAGGCAGCGCCGCCGAGGCGGGCGTGCAGGACTATGTCATCATCGCTCTCAAGGCCTCAGCGGTCGCCGGCGTCGTCGAGGCGATGCAGCCGCTGCTCGGGCCCTCGACCGCGGTGGTCATGGCGGTGAATGGCCTGCCCTGGTGGTATTTCTACGGTCTCGACGGCCCGTGGCGCGACCGGCGCCTGGCGAGCCTCGATCCCGAGGACAGGCAATGGTCCGGTATCGGGCCGGAGCGCGTCATCGGCTGTGTCGTCTATCCGGCTGCGGAGGTGGTGGCGCCAGGCGTGGTGCGCCACATCTCCGGCGACCGCTTCAGCCTGGGCGAGCCAGATGGCAGCCGCTCGGCGCGGGTCGGGGCGCTCAGCCGCGCGATGATCCGCGCCGGCTTCAAGGCGCCGGTCAAGACCGACATCCGGACCGAGATCTGGGTCAAGCTCTGGGGCAGTGTCGCGGTCAACCCCATCAGCGCGCTGACCGGCGGAACCTTGCGCCAGATCTGCACCGATCCCACCACCCGGGCGCTCGCGCGGCGCATCATGGACGAGGCCCAGGCCATCGCCGCCAAGTTCGGAATCACCATGCCCATCGATGTCGAGCGCCGGATCGACGGTGCGGCCGCCATCGGCGATCACAAGACCTCGATGCTGCAGGACTTCGAGCGCCACCGGCCCATCGAGCTCGACGCTATCGTCGGCGCAGTGGCGGAGCTGGGACGCCTGGTCGAGCTTCCCACGCCGGCCATCGATTGCGTCTTCGCGCTGACGCGACAGCGCGCCATGCTGCTTGGTCTTTATCCCTAGCTCCTGTCGAAAAGGCTCACTCCCATGCGCGATTTCCAGCTTCCCGGCCGTTCGCCGATCCGCGTGACCGAGGGCGCTGCGGCGACCTCCCAGCCGCTTGCCACGCTCACCGCCATCGAGACCCTGAGGCGCGGCGGCAATGCGGTCGACGCGGCGATCGCCGCAGCCGCCGTGCTCGCCGTGGTCGAGCCGGAATCGACCGGCATCGGCGGCGATGGGTTCATGCTCTACGCGCCGGGCGGGGGATCGAAGGTCATCGCCTTCAACGGCTCGGGCCATTCTCCCCAGGCCGCGACGGTCGACTGGTATCGCGAGCACGGATTCGCGGAGATCCCGCTGTTCGGCCCGCATTCGGTCAGCGTGCCGGGGCTGGTCGATGCCTGGTCGCGGATCGTCGAGGATCACGGCACCCGCGGGCTCGACGAGCTGCTCCAGCCCGCCATCCGCTATGCCGAGGAAGGCTTCGTGGTCCATGACCGGGTCGCCTTCGACTGGGAGCTGACGGCCGAACGCCTCGCCCAGGATCCCAATGCCGCGCGCATCCTCCTGCCCCAGGGCCGAAGCCCGCGCGCGGGTGAGCGTTTCCGTCAGCCCGAGCTCGCCGCCACCCTGAAGATCATCGCAGCCAAGGGGCGCGACGGCTTCTATCTCGGCCCCGTGGCCGAGGATATGGTGGGGTATCTGCGCAGTCTCGGCGGGCTTCATACCCTCGAGGATTTCGCCGCGGTCAAGGGCAGCTATGTCGAGCCGGTCCACGGCCACTATCGCGGCGTCGATGTCTATCAGATGCCGCCGAACAACCAGGGGCTGACGGCGCTCCTGATGCTCCATATCCTTTCCGGCTTCGACTTCTCGGGGTTCGCACCCTTCGGGCCGGAGCGCTTTCATCTCATGATCGAGGCGGGGCGGCTCGCCTATCGCGACCGCGATGCGCTGATCGGCGATCCGGATCATGTCCATGTGCCGGTGGAGCGCCTCCTCTCCATGGATTACGCGAGCCGGCTCCGCAAGGAGATCGACCCCAAGCGCGCCATGACCAAGCTGGTGCCGCCGCTGCTGCAGCCGGCGGATACGGTCTATCTCACCGTGGTCGATCGCGACCGCAACGCGGTCAGCCTGATCAACTCGGCCTATTTCTCCTTCGGCAGCGGGGTGGTAGCGCCGAAGAGCGGCGTGTGGCTGCAGAACCGCGGGGCGAGCTTCCGCCTCGATCCCAAGCATCCCAATGCGATCGCGCCGCGCAAGCGCCCGATGCACACCATCATGCCCGGCATGGCGCTGCGCGAGGGCCGCGCCCTGATGCCCTATGGCGTCATGGGCGGCGATTTCCAGCCCTTCGGGCATGTGCATCTCCTCACCAACATGCTGGACTTCGGCATGGATCCGCAGGCGGCCCTCGACGGCCCGCGGGTTTTCCCCGATCAGGGAATGGTCGAGGTGGAGCGCGGCGTCGATGCCAAGACCGTCAAGGGGCTCGAGGCCAAGGGCCATCGTTGCGTCGTGCCCGATGCGCCGCATGGCGGCGGCCAGGCGATCCTCATCGACTGGAAAGCCGGCACGCTGACGGCGGGCTCCGACCCGCGCAAGGACGGCTGCGCACTTGGCTATTAGCGCATCGGGCTATTAGCGCATTGGGGGTAGACCCGGCGAAATTGCATTCCGCCGATCCCCATAACGCGCTTGTCTGTCCGAGGTCCTCGCGGATTCTGGCCCTGCAGAGCATGACGGGAGATTGAAGAATGGCCCTGGCGACGGAGCTTACGAAGCGTCTTCAAATCCGGCATCCGGTCCTGCTGGCGCCGATGGGCGCAGTTGCCGGCGGACGCCTCGCCGCGGCGGTGACCCGGGCCGGCGGTCTCGGCCTTCTCGGCCCCGGCTATTTCGGCACCGACTGGATCGAGCAGCAGTTCGACGCCGCCGGTAATACACCGGTCGGCATCGGCTTCATCACCTGGCATATGGAGAAGCATCCCGAGCAGCTCGAAACCGCGCTCGCTCATAAGCCGAGGGCCGTCATGCTCTCCTTCGGCGATCCCGCCCCCTTCGTCCCGCGCATCAAGGAGACCGGGGCCACCGTCATCACGCAGGTGCAGGGCGTCGAGATGGCGAAGGCCGCCGCCAAGGCCGGCGCCGACATCATCGTGGCCCAGGGTGGCGAGGCCGGCGGCCATGGCGCGGTCCGCGGCGGCATGTGCCTCGTTCCCGCCGTGGTCGATGCAGTCGCGCCGCTGCCCGTGGTGGCGGCCGGCGGCATCGCCGATGGACGGGGCTTGGCGGCGGCACTCGCGCTCGGAGCCTGCGGTGCTTTGATCGGCACGCGCTTCTTCGCCTCGGAGGAGGCGCTGGGATTCCCCGCGGCCAAGAAGCGCCTGGTCGAAGGTCGCGGCGATGACACGGTCCGCACGACCATCTTCGATGTCGTGCGCAAGATCGACTGGCCGCAGCCCTTCACCGGCCGGGCGCTGGCCAATGACTTCACCCGGCGCTGGCATGGGGAGGAAACCGCTCTCGCCGCCGGGCTCGAGGCGGAGCATGCCCGCTACCAGGCGGCGGGCAAGGGCGATGTCGATACGGTCGTCGTCTGGGCCGGGGAGGGTGTCGACCTGATTCACGCGGTCGAACCCGCCGAGGCGATCCTGACCCGCATCGTCGCCGAGGCCGAGGCCTGCCTCACCCGCACCGCCGATCTCGTCACCGCCGGTTGAGCCATGCGCGCGGCCTGGTATGAGCGCAACGGTCCGGCGCGCGATGTCCTCAGCCTTGGCGAGATACCCGATCCCGTAGCCGGGCCCGGCGAGGTGCTGGTCCGCATTCACGCCTCGGGTGTCAATCCCTCCGACGTCAAGTCGCGGCAAGGCACGCGCGGGCCCATGGCCTTTCCCCGAATTATTCCCCAGAGCGATGGCGCGGGTGTCATCGCCGCGGTGGGACAGGGCGTTGCCGCCTCGCGGGTCGGCCAGCGCGTCTGGACCTACAATGCCCAATGGCAGCGGCCCTTCGGCACGGCGGCAAGCCTCACAGCACTGCCCGCAACCATGGCCGTCCCGCTGCCCGAGGGTGTCGGCTTCGCGGCGGGAGCCTGCCTCGGCATTCCCGCCTCGACGGCCCATCACGCGGTCTTCGCCGACGGGCCGGTGGCGCGCAAGACCGTGCTGGTCACGGGCGGCGCCGGCGCCGTCGGCCACTACGCGATCCAGCTCGCCCGCTGGGGTGGGGCGCGGGTGCTGGCCACGGTCAGCAGCGAAGCAAAAGCGGAGCATGCGCGCGAGGCCGGTGCCGAGGAGGTCTTCAACTACCGCAGCCAGGATGTGGCGGCAGCGGTGCTGTCGGCAACGGGCGGCGCTGGCGTCGATCGCATCGTCGAGGTCGATTTCGGTGCCAATCTCGCGGTCACCGAAAAGGTCCTGAAGCCCCATGGCATCGTCGCGGCCTATGCCTCCATGGGGGCGCCCAATCCGGCACTCCCCTTCTATTCCCTGATGTTCAAGGCGGCGACGATCCGCACGCTGCTGGTTTACATCCTGACCGCCGATGAGCGGAAGCAGACCGTGGCCGATCTGACCCGGGCGATGGAGCAGGGGGCGCTGCGCCATGCGGTGGCGAAGACCTTCCCGCTCGAAGAGATCGCTGCGGCGCATGAGGCGGTGGAGAGCGGCCAGGTCATGGGCAATGTGGTGGTCGAGATCGAGGGGTAGGTCGCCTCAACTCCCTCTCGCTCCAGGGCGCGGGAGAGGGTACTCAGGCTGTTTCTGCAGCGGATTTACAGCCAACTCATCTCTCCCGTCGTCATCACTTCGGGGGAGCTGCATCTGCTTCTGCAGCGAATCTCCAGGGACTCCACCTTCTACGCTGAGAACAAGCATGAGCGCCCGCCGGCCGGTCTCAGGGGCCACGGTGCCGACGCCGAATCCTGATATGCCAAGTTATATTTTCAGTGTATACGCAATACACGTATTGTCAAGTGGGGTCTTCGTACCGTCACCCCGGCGAAATCCCCGGATCAAGTCCGGGGAGGGGTCCAGCCGACCAGCGAGCCCTTGCCATCCTGGATTGGGGCTTTTCGCCCGGATGATGGAAAAAAGGAATAGGCCGAAGCGCGGGCCATGGACGTGGGAAGGAGCCTATTCGGCGGCGTCCCAGCTTTCGGCGCTGGCGCCGGCCAGCGCGCGGACGCGCTCCTCGTCCCGGCCGAGCTCGGCGGCGGCGCCCTCATAGATGATGCGCCCGTCATCCAGCACATAGGCGCGGTCCGCGATCTCCACGGCGGCGCGCACGTTCTGCTCCACCAGCAATATGGACATGCCGGTCTGGCGCATGTCGGCGATGACGCGGAAAACCTCCTGCACGATCAGCGGCGCCAAGCCCTGGGAGGGTTCGTCGAGGAGCAGGATTCTGGGATTCAGCAGCAGGGCGCGGGCGATGGCGAGCATCTCTTGCTCGCCGCCGGAGAGCTGGCGGCCCTTGTTGCGGCGCCGCTCCTCCAGCCGCGGGAAGAGCTGGTAGATCCGGGGAATGGTCCAGTGTCCCGGCCGCTCCAGCGGCACCTTGAGATTCTCCTCGACCGTGAGATTGCCGAAGATGCGTCGGCCCTCGGGCACATAGCCGATGCCGAGCGCGGCGATCGCATAAGGCGGCCAATGAGTCGTCGCCTTGCCGAAGATGCGCACGGCCCCTTCGCGCGCCGGGGTCAGGCCGACCAGGCTGCGCAGCGTCGTCGTCTTGCCGGCGCCGTTGCGGCCCAGCAGGGTGACGATCTCGCCCTCCCGCAAAGTGAGGCTGACGCCATGGAGGATATGGCTCTTGCCGTAGAAGCTGTGGACGGCCTCGACTTCGAGGATGTTTTGCCCGGTCCCGGCTTTGGCTGCGACGGCTTCGCTCATGCGGCCTTCCCCAGATAGGCGGCCTGCACGCGCTCATCGGCGGCGATCTCGGCGGGCGTGCCTTCGGCCAGGACCGAACCCTCCACAAGCACCATGATCCGGTCGGCGAGATGGAAGATCACCCGCATGTCGTGCTCGATCAGCACGATCGCCAGCTTCTGGTCCTTGTGCAGGCCGCGGATCAGCCGGGTGATGTCGTAGGTCTCCTGATCGCCCATGCCGGCGGTCGGCTCGTCCAGCAGCAGCAGGCGTGGCTTGAGGGCGAGCGCCATCATGATCTCGGTCGCGCGTTGATCGCCATGGGGCAGCTCGCCCACCAGGCGGTCGGCCTTCGTCGCGAGCGCGCCCATCTCCATGAGCTCGGCGACCCGTGCGACCACCTCCTCCTCGGCATGACTGCTGAGGCGGGGGCTCAGATGGAATCCGCCGGCGACCTCGACCGGAATGCGCAGATTCTCGCGCACCGTGAGCTCGGGGAAGATCTCGGTGATCTGGAAGGTCCGTGCCATGCCCATGGCGACGCGCCGATGGGCCGGAAGGCGCGTGATGTCGCGTCCGTCCAGCAGGATCCGGCCCGCGGTCGGCGGGAAGAATCCGCTGATCAGGTTGAAGAAAGTGGTCTTTCCCGCACCGTTGGGGCCGATGACTGCGCGCAGCTCGCCGGGCTCGACGGTGAGCGAGACATCCTTCACGGCGACGAGGCTGCCGAAATGGCGCGAGACGTTCTGCACTTGCAGCAGGGTCACGAGGTCACCCTGCGCCGGATGATGCCGAGCACGCCGCGCGGGAAGAACAGCACGACGAGCACGAAGAACAAGCCGATGAAGGACATCCAGTTCTCGGTCTGGCTCGAGATGTAGTCCTGCAGCACGACGAAGATCGCCGCCCCGATCAGCGGTCCCCAGAAGGAGCGCATGCCGCCAAGCACGGCGATGATGACAAAATTGCCGGACATGTCCCAGCGCAGCGCCCGGGGATCGGTGAAGTTGCTGAGGAGCGCGTAGAGCGTGCCGGCCAGGCTGACGAAGAGGCAGGAGATCACGAAGGAAAGCCAGATATGGAGCTCGACAGGAATGCCGAGGAAGCGCGCGCGACGCTCGTTCTCGCGGATCGCCAGCAATGTGCGCCCGAAGGGCGCGCGCAGCAGTGCGGCCATCACGCCGACGGCGACGGCGAAAAGCACCAGGACGAGATAGTAGAAGGCCTTGTCGTTGCCCAGAATGTCGATCTGGGTGAAGCCGAAATCGAGCGGCTTGCGCCGCCAGCCGCCCAGCCCGTCATCGCCGCCGGTCACGTCGTTCCAGCGGAAGGCGATGAAGTAGAAGACCTGGCCGAAGGCGATGGTGACCATGGCGAAATAGACGCCGCGCAGCCGCACGATGAGGGCGCCGATGACGGCGGCCGCCAAAGTGCCGGCAAGCACGCCGACGAGGATGCCGAGCGGCGTGCTGGGGGCGATGAATTTCAGGGACATGGCCACGCCATAGGCACCGAGGCCGAAATAGGCGGCATGGCCGAAGGACAACACCCCGGTGAAGCCGAGGAGGAAATTGAGGGACATGGCGGCCAGCGCCATGATGAGGACGCGGGTGCCGAGTTCTTGATACCCGCCGACCCAGGGCAGCCAATAGGGCAGCGCCAGGAGCAGGATCCAGATCAGCGCCGAGACGGAGCGCCTGTTCAACTCGATCATTGCAGCCGCCCTTCCTCGCCCAGCAGACCGCGGGGCCGGATCAGCAGGACGATCGCCATCATCACGTAGATCACCGCCTCCGAGGCCGAGGAGAAGAAGACGGTGACGACGCCCGAGGCGACCCCGATCAGAAGGCCGCCCAGCAAGGTCCCCGGCAGGCTGCCGAGCCCGCCGACGATGATGGCGACGAAGCTCGGCATGATGAGGGAGGTGCCGATGGTGGGCTGGAGGCCCAGCATGCCCGCGGCGAGCACGCCGGCGAGCCCGGCGAGGTAGATTCCGAGGCCGAAATTGAGGCTGCGCAGCAGGCGCACATTGACGCCGAGGACGGAGACGGTGTCGAGATCGAGGGTGCCGGCGCGGATGCGCATGCCGAGGCGCGTGTGCCGGAGGATCAGGAAGAGCCCGATCACGGCGACCACGACCAGCAGCACCATGAAGAGGCGATAGCCGGTCAGGAAAAAGAAGCTGGTGCTGAGCGGCGTATTAAGCCAGATCGGCACCGAATAGGGCAGGCTTTGCGGACCCCAGATGAAGCGGGTGCCGTCCTCGAAGATATAGGCGAGGCCGAAGGTCAGCAGCAGGCTATAGAGCGGGTCGCGCCCGTAGAGGCGGCGGATCAGCGCCCATTCGACGATCAGCCCGACGATAGCCGTCAGCACCGGGGCGACCAGCAGCGCGCCCCAGAAGCCGGTATAGGGCATCATGGTGTAGGCGAAATAGGCGCCAAGCGCCAGAAACCCGCCATGGGCGAAATTGATGACCCCGCTGAGGTTCAGGATCAGCGAAAGCCCGAGGGCCATGAGCGCGTAGAAGGCGCCGACGATGAGCCCGTTGAATACGTCGAAGAGGATGAGCTGCGTCATGCGCTGGTCATGGATATGCCCCCTCGCCCCCGCAAGCCATGCTCTCAGCCGTCACCCCGGCGAAAGCCGGGGTCCAGGGCAACCCGCGTGCTCTTGCAATCCTGGATCCCGGCTTTCGCCGGGATGACGAAGGAAAAGAGAGCGGTTCTCTCCCCCCGATCGAAGGGACAGGGGAAGGGGGCGAGGGGATGCAGAATCATCACGCCGGCCATTTGAGATGGCAGCCGGTCTCTTCCACGGCCGGCGCCACATCCGTCCCCTTTACGATCTGGTCGACATGGAACAGGTCATCCGGCTCGGGGCCTTCGGCGACGGCATGGCCGACGTAGAGGGAGGGCATGAGCTGATGATCGCCAGCCCGATAGAAGGGATCGTTGGGCATCAGCGCCACCTCGGGAGGCAGCTTGAAGCCTTCGAGAGCCTTGGCGAGCTTGACGGCGTCCAGCGTCTTCTCCTGATTGGCGATCAGGGCGCAGGTCCAGGCCGATGCGAAGCCGAACCAGTGGCGCGCCGTCGGTCCCTTGCCGCCGGTCTTGCCCTTGATCGCGTCGACGAACTCCGGCACATGGGGCACGCCCGGCTGCTTCCAGTACCACTCGAAGACCCAGTTGCCGATCCGCGCCTCGGGCGGCAGCGCTCTCAGCACCTCGAGCTCCTGCTGGGCGCCGGCGATATGGAAGCGCTTGTCGAGTCCGAATTGCACCGCCTGCTTCAGCGAGTTGATCGCATCGTCGCCGGCATTGAGGAAGACGACGATGTCTGGATTGGCGGCCTGCGCCTGGATCAGATAGGAGGAGAAGTCGGTGGTGCCGAGCGGGGTCAGCGCGACGCCGACCTCCGTGCCGCCATATTTCTTGAGGCTCGCCTCGAAGCCCAGCTGGAGCGTATGGCCGAAGGCATAGTCGGCGGTGAGGAAGAACCACTTCTTGCCGAACTTGTCGATGAGCAGCTTCGACACAGAATTGGTCTCCATGCGCGTCGTGTTGCAGACGCGGAAGACGTTCCAATGGCAATCCTTGCCGGTGACGGCGTCGGTATGGCCGCCGGTGACGATATGAAGCTTGTTCAACTCGTTCGAGGTCTGGCCGAGGGCCAGTGCCATGGCGGAGTTGACGTTGCCGAGGAGGAAGCTGACCTTGTCGCGGTCGATCAGCTTGCGGGCCTTCTGCACCGCGGTGCCGGTGTCGCCGCTGGTGGAATCCTCGGTCAG
>DATBBO010000042.1:0-11540 GCA_036270995.1 Dongiaceae bacterium
TACCGAGAGGGAATTGGCCTCGCTGGTGGTCCCGAACACGGCAAGGCCGTTGGCCCCTTCCTCCAGCAGCCAGCGGCAGAAGCCGAGGAAGGCCGGCCTGTCGACGGCAAGCTCGGCCCCGAAGGGCGTCAGCGCCGGCACCAGGACGCCGTGGAAAGGCGCGAAGCGCCGGTGGTCCGGAATCGGCCTGCTGGTCTCCGCCGTCACCGCCATGATGCTCTCCTTAGCCCAGAACCGAGAAGCTGCTGCGGGTATCGACCTCCCGCCGGCGGGAATAGAAGCCGAGACTGACCGTCCGGTCGATATGCTTGAGATGGAAGGGCAGCGGATTGGCATCGTGATCGCGCCCCGCCTCGCAGGCCTCCACCAGCGCCGCCATCATCTCGCCTACAACCGGCGCGTTTTTGAACTGATTGCCGCTTGTCCCCACCGCCATATAGAAACCCGGCAGATCCGACTTGTCGTAGATGGGAATCCAGTCGTCGGAGACGTCGTAGAGCTCCACCACCCCGCGCACGCGGCTCGGGATCGGCAGACCCGGGAAGCGCTGGGCGACCCGCATGGCCTGGATGCGGCCCTGCTCCGTGAGCTCCCGATTGAAATCGTCCGGATCGACCCATTCCTTCCTGTCGCATTCCGGATCCTCGCTGCCGATCAGGATGTGATTGCCTATCTCGGGTCGGCAATAGGTGGCGGTGTCCTGGTCGGAGAAATGGATGCCGTCATGCTCGTAGTCGAAGCCCGCCGGCGGCGGGACATGGGCGACCTCGTGGCGCAGCGCCTTGGTCTTGATGCGCATCCCGCCCTCGACATCGGCCATCCGGTTGATCTTGAAGGAGTGGGGTCCGGCGACATTGACCACCACGGGTGCCGCGACATGTTCGTCCTTCGCCAGCACCACGCCATCCACCCGGCCGCCGCGGCGTGGAATCTCCGTCACTGTCGCATTGAAGCGGAATCGGGCACCCGCCGCTTCGGCTGCGACCTGCAGATTGTGAGCCGCGAGCTGCGGATCGGTCACATAGCCGCCGGTAGGAAAGAACACCGCGCCCGGCAGCATCTCGCCATTGGCGTGGCCGAACTCGGGATCCTCGGGCCGGCGCGGCGGGTCGAAGGATTGCAGCGAGACGATCGGCAGGCGCTTCGTCACCTCATCGGGATCGAGCTCGCGATAGGGGCAGCCGATCTCGCGCATGACCTCGAGGACCGGCTTCAGATACTTGTTGCGGGCGCATTTGACGACGAGATTGCCGCAATTGACATAGCGGGCAATGCCGCGCTCATCGACGGCGCCGAGAAAATTGGCCCAGTCCATCCAGTAGAAATGGCTCTCATAGGCCAGGGCCGATCCGTCCACGGTGGAGTAGAAGGGCCGCACGATGGCGCAGGAACCGGAGGTCGAGCCATAGCCCGCTGCCGGCAGCTTGTCGACCACCAGCACGCGCCGGCCCGCACGCGACAGGCTGAGCGCGGTTGCGGCGCCGATGATCCCGGCTCCGATCACAACCGCATCGTAGGACGTCGCCATCTCACCTCTTCCTTATCAGCATCGGACAATGCGCGAGGAGCCCTGATTCCCCGGGGCCGAACGGCAGATTTCCGCCCAATACCGCGGCCTGCCGCCACCGGCCCGACCCCTCGCAAAGCCGGACGAGGCGAACTATAGTGGCCCGCCGGCAAGGCAATTGTTTCAATTGGGACATCAACTGTCTTAGCAAAGAAGGTTTCGGGGCGATGCTGGACAGACCCTTCGAGCCGCAGGAGAGGCCGACCGAGGTCGGCCTTCTCCTGCTGCCGAGCTTCTCCCTGCTGGGCGTCATCGCCGCCATCGACGTCATGCGCCACGCCAATCGCCTCTCGGGCCAGAGGCTCTACCAGTGGAAGACGTTTTCGAGCGAAGGCGATGCCGTGCAGTCGAGCAACGGCCTGCTGCTCAATGTCGACGGCGCGCCGGACATGTCCCTGGTCCCGGATTTCCTCTTCGTCTGCGGTGGCTTCAACCCCGAGCGCTTCAAGCATCCGGCGGTGTTCAAATGGCTGCGGCATCTCGCCCGGCATCGCGTGCGCCTCGGCGCCGTTACCACGGGCGCCTACGTCCTCGCCCGCGCGGGCCTCCTGGACGGATATGCCTGCACGATCCATTGGGAGAACGCGGACGCTTTCGCCGGCGACTTTCCCAATATCGATCTCAGGAACAATCTCTATGTGATCGACCGGGACCGCTACAGCTGCTCGGGCGCGACGGCCACGCTGGACCTCTTCCTCCATATCGTTTCCGAAGCCCATGGCTCTGGCCTTGCCATCGGCGTCGCCGAGGAGCTGCAGGTCGACCGCATCCGCTCCACGGTCGACGAGCAGACCCGGGCCCATCGCATGGCGGTGCTGCACCGCTCGGAGAAGCTGGCGGCGGCGATTGCCGCCATGGAGGGCAATCTCGACACGCCGCTCGGAGTCGACCGGCTAGCGGACCGCGCGGGCCTGACGCGGCGCCAGCTCCACCGCCTCTTCCGCCATCACACCGGCATGTCCCCGACGGAATACTACCGCGATGTCCGGCTGCGCCGCGCGCGCCTCATGCTGCTCAACACCACCGCCCCCATCGTCGAGGTGGCGGTGGCGACGGGGTTCAGCACCCATTCCCATTTCACGAAATGCTACCGCCAGCGCTTCGGCGTCTCGCCGAGCCATGACCGGCTGAATGTCTGAAGAGTTCGACGGGATTCCCATGCGTCTCATGATTCATAGCGACAAGGCGGGCGAGCTCCTGGAGCCGCTCCGGCGGCGCCACCCCGATGTGGAGCTCGTTCTCTGCACGGATTACCCAAGCCTGCCGCGCCTGCTGGAGAAGCACGCGCCCGAGGCGCTCTATACCATTCGCTTCGCCGGCACCCCCAATTTTCCCCGCCCCGCCATCCTGGCCGCGCCCTCGCTGCGCTGGGTCTCCGTCGGCGGCTCGGGCACCGACCACCTGGCACCCTGGGATCCGGAGCGTCTCACCGTGACCAACGCGGCGGGGGTTGGTGCCCCCACCATGGCGCAGTTTGCCATCGCCGGGGCGCTGCACTTCACCCTCGGCCTGCCGGGCTTTGCCGCCGCGCAGCGGGAGCGGCGCTGGACGCCGGGCAATGTCGGCTCCGTCGAGGGCAGGAGCATGGTCATCCTGGGCCTGGGCAAGACGGGCCAGGCGGTGGCGCGGCTCGCCAAGGCCCATGGGATGCGGGTCCTGGGCCTGCGCGCGCACCCCACCCCGACGCCCCATGTCGATCGGGTCGAGCCGGTGGCGCGGCTCCATGACCTGCTGGCGGAGGCGGATTTCCTGGTGATCTGTGTGCCGCTCACCCCCGAGACCCGCGGCCTGATCGATGCGGCCGCCCTTGCCCGCCTCAAGCCCGGCGCGGTGCTGATCGACGTCTCCCGCGGCGGGGTCGTACGCCAGGCTGCC
Organism: Dongiaceae bacterium; assembly: GCA_036270995.1. Taxonomy (GTDB): domain Bacteria; phylum Pseudomonadota; class Alphaproteobacteria; order Dongiales; family Dongiaceae; genus DASXQK01. Next base: position 3,443 of record DATBBO010000042.1, read on the forward strand.
CTCATCGAGGCGCTGGAAAGCGGCCGGCTGAAGGGTGCCGCCCTCGACGTCTTCGAGACCGAGCCCCTGCCCGCCGAGAATCCTTTCTGGGGCATGGCGAACGTCATCATCACGCCCCATTGCTCCAGCGTCTATGAGGGCTGGGATCTGCGCTCCGTCGAGATATTCTGCGACAATCTCGACCGCTGGAAGCGGGGCGAGCCGCTGAGCAACATTGTCGACCCCAGGAGGGGCTACTAGCCGATGTCCCAGATGCAACAGGAGAAGCCTCCCGCGAGGCAATCGCCGGGCCGGCGTCGCCTATGATGAGAACGTGACATAGGGACCTTAGACAGCCATGGACGCATCCCGACCGACGGGCTTCGAGCTGGTGCGGCGTTTCGCCGAGGAGATCGAGCATGCGCGCATTCCATCCGAGGTCCGGCATTTCGCCTCGCTGCTGCTGCTCGACACTCTAGGCGTAGCCGCCGCAGCTCGCGCGTTGGAGGCTGCCCGGATCTCGCGGGATTTTGCCGCGTCCTCCTTCGCCGCCGGTGCGGGCGCGCCATCGGCGCGCATGATCTTCGACGGGCGCAAGGTCAGCCCGGCTGGCGCCGTCTTCGCCGCCGCGGCCCAGATCGACAATCTCGACGGCCATGACGGCTATAACCCGACGAAGGGCCATATCGGCGTGGTAACCATACCCGCGCTGCTCGCCTTCGCCCACGTGGCACCCGGCGGCCCCGAAGGCATCGACGCTGGCGCGGCAATCGCCACTTTGGTGCTGGGCTATGAGATCGGCGCGCGCGCCGGCATCGCGCTCCATGCCACGGTCAGCGACTATCACACCTCCGGCGCCTGGAATGCACTCGCGGTCGCGGCCATCGGCGCGCGCCTGTTGAAGCTCTCTCCCGACAAGCTGCGCGAGGCGCTGGGCATCGCCGAATATCACGGTCCGCGCAGCCAGATGATGCGGGTGATCGACAGCCCGACAATGCTCCATGACGGCTCGGCCTGGGGCGCGCTTGCCGGGGCGACGGCGGTCTATCTCGCCGATCAGGGCTTCACCGGGGCACCGGCGGTGACCGTCGAGGCCCCGGAGGTGGATCATATCTGGCGCGATCTCGGCGAGCACTGGGTCGTCCATCGCCACTACATCAAGCCCTATCCGATCTGCCGCTGGACCCAGGCCCTGATCGATTCGGCTCTCCAGCTTCGCCGCGATCATGGGCTGACCGGCACCGACATCGCCGCGGTCGAGCTGACCAGCTTCCATGAGGCGACCCGGCTCTATCGCGAGGTCCCCACGACGAGCCCCGTGGCCCAGTACTCCATCTGCTATCCCGTCGCCGCCGCCCTTGTGCAGGGCCGCGTCGGCGTCGAGGAGATCGAGGGGCCGGGGCTTGCCGATCCCGAGGCGGCGCGGCTGGTCGCGGCGACCACGGTCCATGAATCGGCGGAATACAACGCCCGATTCCCGGCCGACCGCTGGGGCGAGGTCACGCTCGTATTGAGAGACGGGCGCCGCGTCTCATCGGGGCCCCGCAACGCCCGCGGCGGTCCGGAAAATCCCATCGGCGAGGACGAGATCATCGCCAAATACCGGGACTATGCGGGAACAGCGCTGGGATCCGCTCATGCCCAGGCCATAGAGGATGCGGTGCGGCGGCTGGCCGAGCCCAAGGCGCCGTTTGCGCCGCTGGTCGAGCTCGCCTGCCGGGCTTGAGCGGGAGCGAGCGCCGAGCTTTGTCTGCACCGCTGCCTCGCGACCATATCCCGAGCCTCGAACCCTATAAGCTGGCGGAACGGGGCAGCGCCGGCCGGCGCCTCATCCGCCTCGATCAGAACGAGAATGCCGCCGATCCCTCGCCCGCCGCCATGGCCGCGGCCCAGGCGGCGCTGATCGAGGCCAACCGCTATCCCGAAGGCGATGCGGCCAGCCTGCGCGCGGCCATCGCCGAGACCGAGGGTCTGCCGGCGGAACAGATCATCTGTGGCGCCGGATCGATGGAGCTCCTCGGGCTGATTGCCCAGGCCTATCTGCGGCCCGGCGACGAGGCGGTGGTGAGCCGCTACGGCTATCTCTACTTCCGCAGCGTCGCGCAGGCGAATGGCGCCAGCGCCGTCCTGGCGCCGGAGCGCGGCCTGTCGGCCGAGGTCGATGCGCTGCTGGCGAGCGTCACGGCCCGGACGCGGATTCTCTTTCTCGCCAATCCCAACAACCCAACCGGCACGCTGCTGCAGCAGGAAGAGCTGTGCCGGCTGCGGGCCGGCCTGCGCGAGGACATCATCCTGGTGCTCGACGCCGCCTATGCGGAATATGTGATGGCGTCGGACTACGATCCCGGAGCCAGCCTCGTCGCCGCCGGATCGAACACCATCATGCTGCGCAGCTTCTCCAAGATTCATGGCCTCGCGGGTCTCAGGGTCGGCTGGGGCTATTTCCCCGCCGATATCGCATCGATGCTGAACCGCATCCGCCATCCCAATGGCGTGAGCGCACCGGGCATCGCCGCCGCTGCCGCCGCCATCCGCGACCGCGCCCATATCGTGGCGGTGCGGCGGGCCAATGCGGATCTCAGGGACTGGTTCACCGGCGCGCTCCGGCCTTTGGGTTTCGAGACGGGCCAGAGCCAGGGCAATTTCCTGCTGCTACCCTTCGCGGATGCGGCCACGGCCGCAACGGCTTATGGGCATCTGAAACGGGACGGCATCATGCTGCGGGCGATGGATGGCTATGGCCTGAGCCACTGTCTCAGGGTCACCTTGGGCGTCCGGGAGGAAATGGAGCTCCTGTTGCAGGGCCTCGCGGCTTGGCGGGAGGGCCGGCGGTGAGTCCGGGAGGCATGGTGGTCGAGCCCGACATCGATCTGGCGCAAGGAATGTTTGATGCGCTGCGAGCGGCTACCAGCGCCGGCCGCGGCATCACGCGGGCCACCTATGGCGCAGGCGAGAATTTCGCCCATGACCTGGCGCGCAGGACGGCCGCGGATCTGGGGCTCGAGATCGCCACCGATCCAGCGCTCAATCTCTATATGACCCTGCCGGGACGCCGGCGCGAGCTGCCGCAGCTCATGACCGGCTCGCATATGGATTCGGTGCCCCAGGGTGGAAACTACGACGGGGCCGCGGGCGTGGTGGCGGGCCTCGCGGCCCTGGCCGGGCTCCGTCGCCAGGGCGTCATGCCCGAGCGCGAAATCACGGTGATGGCGATCAGGGCCGAGGAGGCTGCCTGGTTCAACAGCAACTACATCGGCTCTCATGCCGCCTTCGGACGGCTCGATCCTGGTGCTCTCGACGTCCGGCGCGCCGATAGCGGCCGTCCCCTTTCCGAGCACATCGCGGAGGCGGGCGGCGATGTGGCTGCGCTGCGGCGGGGCCAGGCGCATCTGCACCCCCAGGCGGTCGCCGCCTTCCTGGAGGTGCACATCGAACAGGGACCGGTGCTGGAATCCGCCGGCCTGCCGGTCGGCCTCGTCACCGGCATACGCGGTTGCCTGCGCCACGCAAATGCCACGTGTCATGGCGCCTATGCCCATTCCGGCGCGGCCCCGCGGGAGATACGCCGCGATGCGGTGGCCGCCACCGTCGAGCTGATCTACGGGCTGACGCAGCACTGGAACGAGATCGAGCGCGCGGGCGGCGATCTCGTCTTCACCGTCGGCCAGTTCAACACCGATCCGGCCGAAGCGGCGCCCAGCAAGGTCGCCGGCGAGACGCGTTTCGTCCTCGATTTCCGCGGCCTGGAGGAGAAGGTCATGCGCCAGGCCTCGGCAGAGGCGCAGCGCCAGGCGAGGGAGATCGGAGGGCGCCACCGGGTGAGCTTCGATCTGGGCGAGGGTGCCTACAGCTATCCCGCAATCCTGGATGCGGAGCTGCGCCGGCGGCTCGGCGATCTGGCCGGCCGTCTCGGCCTGCCGGTGATGGCGCTCGCCAGCGGTGCCGGCCATGACAGCGCGGTCTTTACGGAATTCGGCGTCCCCAGCGCCATGATCTTCATCCGCAATGCCAATGGCAGCCACAATCCCGACGAGGCCATGGAGATGCAGGATTTCGCCGCGGCGACACGCCTGCTGGCGAGCTTCCTCGCCGAGGGCGCGAGCCGGTGACGCGCGCCGAGATCATCGTCATCGGCGGCGGTATCGCAGGCGCAAGTGCGGCCTATGAGCTGGCGGCACGGACCAGCGTGATCATGCTGGAGCGCGAAGCCCAATGCGGCTATCACGCTACCGGCCGCTCGGCAGCGAGCTTCACCGAGAATTATGGCACCGCCACCGTGCGGCGCCTCGCCATGGCGGGGCGGCGCTTCTTCGAGCACCCCCCGACAGGCTTCACCGAGCATGCCCTGGTCCGCCCGCGGGGCATGATCACCATTGCCCGGGCGGATCAGCTCCGCGAGCTCGATGCCGAGCTCGCCCGGGCCAGGCAATTCCTGCCCAGCATGCGCCGCATGGCCGTGGAGGAAGCACTCCAGCGCGTGCCGGTGCTGCGGGCCGACTACCTGGCGGATGCGATTTACGAGCCGGAATCTCTCGACATCGATGTCCATGGCCTGCATCAGGGTTATCTGCGTGGCATGAAGGCTCGAGGCGGGACCATCGTGACCGAGGCGGAGGTCGAGCGCATCGCGGGCCGCGCCGGCGTCTGGTCGGTCGAGACGCGGGCCGGATCATTCAAGGCGCCGCGACTCGTCAATGCCGCCGGGGCTTGGGCCGATGAGATCGCGGCCAAGGCGGGTGTGCGCCCCCTGGGCCTCACACCCAGGCGGCGCACGGCCTTCACCATCGATGCGCCTCCTGGCATGGCCATCGCCGATTGGCCCCTGGTGAATGATGTGGGTTCGGCTTTCTATTTCAAAGCCGATGCGGGCCAGCTCCTGGTCTCGCCCGCGGATGCGGCCGCGAGCCCACCGACCGATGCCCAGGCCGATGAGTACGAGCTCGCTCTCGGCATCGACCGGCTGCAGCGCGCCACCTCGATCGCCGTGCGGAAGGTCAATCGCAGATGGGCAGGGCTTCGGACCTTCGCCGCGGATGGCGATCCCGTGGCTGGCGAGGATCCAGCAATGCCAGGATTCTTCTGGCTTGCCGGCCAGGGCGGCTACGGCATCAAGACCGCACCAGCCCTGTCGCGTATCATAGCAGGGCTTGTTCTCGACGCTGCGCTGCCCGCCGAGGCGGCGGCCTCCGGGCTCTCGGCTGCCGAGCTCTCGCCGGCGCGCCTCACCACGCTCGCTGCACTTCCAAGCTGAAGGAGACTTTCCGATGACGATCCAGCGCTTCGATGCCGGCCCGCGGCTTTCCCGCATGGTCACTTACAACGGTATCGCCTATCTGGCGGGGCTGACTGCGGATGACACGAGCGCGGGGGTCAAGGGCCAGACCGCCGAGATCCTGGCCAAGATCGATCAGTATCTGGCCCAGGCGGGGACCAGCAAATCCGAACTGCTCACCGCCCAGATCTGGCTGCCGGACATCTCGACCTTCGACGAGATGAATGCGGCCTGGGAAGCCTGGATCGATCCGAAGAACCCGCCCGCGCGCGCCACGGTCGAATCCCGCCTCGCCGGCGCGCAATACCTGGTGGAGATCATGGTGACCGCGGCCATCTGAGGGAAACGGATATGGACCGCCGCCTGACACTCGCCGTCGCACAGCTGGGCCCGATCGCCCGCCGGGAAGCACGGCCCGCGGTCGTTCGCCGTCTTCTCGCTTTGCTCGAGACGGCCAAGGCCCGCGGGGCCGCCCTGGCCGTCTTTCCCGAGATGGCGCTGACCACCTTTTTTCCCCGCTGGCACATCACCGAGGAGGCGGAGCTCGAGAGCTTCTTCGAGCGCGAGATGCCGAACCGCGAAACCGCGCCGTTGTTCGAGGCGGCGGCCAGGCTCGGCATCGGCTTCTATCTCGGCTATTGCGAGCTGATCGAGGGTGGCAACCGCAAGCGGCGCTTCAATACTTCGATCCTGGTCGACGGCGCCGGCCGCATCATCGGCAAGTACCGCAAGATCCATGTCCCGGGCAGCGATGTGAACATCCCGGATCTGCCCTTCCAGCATCTGGAGCAGATGTATTTCGAGACGGGAGATCTGGGTTTTCCGGTCTTCGAGGCCTTCGGCGCCAAGATCGGCATGGCGATCTGCAACGACCGGCGCTGGCCAGAAACCTATCGCGTCATGGCGATGCAGGGCGCAGAGGTGGTGCTGCTGGGCTACAACTCACCGGCGCAGCTGCCCGATTGGCCCGAGCATAACGAGCTGCGCGCCTTCCATCATCTGGTCTGCATGCAGGCGGCCGCCTATCAGAACGGCATCTGGGTCGCGGCCTCAGGCAAGGCAGGGCCGGAGGAGGGCGTCGACATGCTGGCCCATAGCTGCATCATCGCGCCCTCGGGCCAGGTGGTGGCGCTGACCCAGGGCCGGGGCGATGAGGTTATCGTCATGGATTGCGATCTCGAGACGAGCCAAGCCTATAAGCGCTTCCACGATTTCGACCGCAACCGCAAGCCCGAGCATTACGGGCCGATCCTGATGCCCCGCCCGGCCCGGGCGTGACCAGGCGCGCCTTCTGATCCCTGATCCAGCTAGAGAAGCCCGAGATCGACCGCCGCGGCCATGGCGCGATAGCCCGCATCATTGGGATGCAGGTGGTCGCCGGAATCGAAGGCGGGGCGAAGGCGGTCCGGCTGTGTTGGATCGCGAAGCGCGGCATCGAAATCGACCACGGCATCGAATCCGCCGGGCCGGCCGGCGAGTTGATGCAGCCAGGCATTGACGATCTGCCGCTCGGCCTGCTTGGGGGGCGTCCCATAGCCGCTGCCGCCCGTAGCGGTCAGCGTCCCGGCGATGATCCGCAACCCCGCGGCATGGGCGCGGCGGATGAGCTCGCGATAGGCGTCGATGATCGCAGCTGCCCCGATGGTGGGCTGCATCAAAGGGGGTGCCGTCCCGATATCGTTGCCGCCCTCGAGCAGGATGACCGTGCTGACCCCGGGCACGGCCAGCACATCCCGATCAAAGCGCGAGAGCGCGCTCTCGCCCACACCACCGCCATCGAGCAGGCGATTGCCGCTGATGCCGGCATTGATGATCGCGATATCCTTCCGGCCGGCTTCCGCGAGGCGCCGTGCCAGGCCAGAGGGCCAGTCGGCGGCGGAGTCGATCGAGGACCGCGCGCCATCGGTGACGGAATCGCCGAGCAGGACGACGGCGCGCGCATTTCGGGGCGCGGCGACGTCCAGGCCGCAGATGAAGAACCAGGACAGAACCGGTTTCGCGCCGTCCCAATGTGCAACGCCGGCATAGTTTCCCCGTACCGAGATGTAGGAGGTCCGGTTCGCTTCGGCATGCCAGGTCGGCGGGCCGGAGAAAAACGGCAGATGGAGATCGACCGCCAGGTCTTCGCCACCTATGGCCGCCAGCGGGGCGGCATCACTGACGGCGCTCGCTCCCGCCGCGATCTGAATGGATGTTTGGTCATGGAAGGTGACGCGGTGCGCGCTGTCCGACCGGATATCCGGGCCTGAAGTCCGAGATGCGATCCGGACATCGTCCAGACCCAAGGTGAACTTGCCGTAGCTGTTGCAGATCCTCAGACGAAGACGCCCGCCGCCGATCGTCGGCCGCAGGATCATCCGCAGGCTGCGATCTTCGAAGCCGGTCGCCGCGGCACCCACCGTTCGTTGGTTGGGGGGCTCAACGCTCGTCGCCCAGGCGGCGACCCAGTGCTCGCCGGCACTATCGGCACGAAGCTCGCCGAAGATGGCGAACCCCAGCACAAGCATGGGCGCGGCGCCGAGCAGCGCCAGATATCGGCGAAAATCGATGCGCATGGGCTTTCGACATTCGAGCGCCGAGCCGAGCCTGTCAAGACACCCGCCCTCCCGGCAGCGGCTCGGGACCTATCGCGTCATGGCGATGGAGAGAGAATCCTCAAGACAGCAGCATCGCCGCCACCATAGCGATCCCGATCACCGCATACAGCAGGCGATAACACCTCTGGAGCCGAAGCAGGCTCGGGACGTCGAGTCCGGCACGCCAGGCCCGCAGGGACGCACCGAGATGCAACGGGTACAACGCACCGGTGAGAAGCAGCACGCGCGGTATCACCTCGAATGCGGCAAG
>DATBBO010000043.1:0-3720 GCA_036270995.1 Dongiaceae bacterium
CGATCCAGCCCGGCAGCACATTGTTCATCCGGATGTTGTCGGCCGCATAAGCGTCGGCGAATATCTTGGTGAAGGCCGCAAGCCCCGAACGGAAGACGGCGGAGGTCGGAAACATGGCGCTCGGCTCGAAGGCCCAGGCGGTGGAGATGTTGATGATCGCGCCGCCCTTCTGCTTCTGCATCGCGGGCGTGACCAGCCGGGTCGGGCGCACGGCGCTCAGGAAATAGACATCCATGCCGGCGCGCCAATCCTCGTCGCTGATCTCGAGTATGGGCTTTCTGGGGCCGTGGCCAGCGCTGTTGACCAGGACGTCGATGCGGCCCCAGCGTTCCAGCGCCCCCTCGACCAGGCGATTTAGATCGTCGTTCGACTGGTTGGAGCCGGTCACGCCAAAGCCGCCGAGCTCATTGGCTAGCGCCTCGCCCTTGCCGGAGGACGACAGCACCGCGACCTTGAAGCCGTCCGCCGCAAGCCGCCTCGCCGCCGCCGCGCCCATGCCGCTTCCGCCCGCCGTCACGACGGCGACCTTGTCGCTTGCCATCTCATAGCCCCCTTTGAATTCCGGAAATTGGCGAAGACTGACATATCCGATAAGCGATCGTCTAAGCAGAAAAATGCATCTAGGGCTTCATTGTCATTTCAGGGCGTCCTTGGCTGGCGCGCGCTCAGTCGCCCGATGGGATCGGCGCGCTCGTCCTCCCCGGGCATCGCATGTATGACAACCTTATGTCTCGATTTGACCCTCCGGCACGGCTTGGCTAGCATGCATCCTCCCCGATCAAGCCGAGGCCATGCATGAGCGACGATCCCCGGAACAAGGTCTTCGCCGTCCCGCCGCTGGCGCGCCATGCCGATCTCACCCCCAACCGCGCCGCCAATGCCGCGCTGATCCGTCATATCGAAGCCGGCGGCATCCGAGCGCTGATGTATGGCGGCAATGCGAACTTCTACAATATCGGGCTCTACGAATACGCCGAGGTGGTCGACCAGCTCCTGGAGCTGGCGGCGCCCGGGACCTGGATCATCCCCTCGGTCGGCCCCGATTTCGGGAAGATGATGGACCAGGCCGAGATCCTCCGCAGCCGGCCCTTCCCGACCGCGATGATCCTGCCGGCTGCGGCCAACTTTTCACAGGCCGGCGTGGATGCCGGCATTCGCCGCTTTACCGATCGCCTTGGCAGGCCCGTCATCCTCTACCTCAGGGCCGAGGCCTATATCAGCCCCGCCGGCATCGAGCGGCTGGTCGCGGATCAGCGGATCAAGGCGATAAAATACGCGATCACCCGCGAGGATCCGCGCCGGGATGGCTATCTCAGCGAGCTGGTCGAGCGTATCGATCGCAACATCATCATCAGCGGCATGGGCGAGCGGCCCGCGGTGGTGCATCTTGCCGATTTCCGCCTGCCGAGCTTCACTTCGGGCTCGGTCTGCATCGCGCCCCGCCTCTCCGTGGGACTGCTGGAGGCGCTGCTGCGGGGCGACCGCGCCACGGCCGAGCGCCTGCACGCGGCTTTCATGCCGCTGGAGGATTGCCGCGACGCCCACAACCCCGTGCGCGTCCTGCACGAGGCGGTGAGCTTGGCCGGCATCGCCGACATGGGCCCCGTGCTCCCCCTCATGAGCAATCTCGAGCCGGCCTATCGCGCCAAGGTCCGCGAGGTCGCCGGCGTGCTGCTCGCCCTCAATGAGCGCCCCTTGTCGGAGTCGGCCTGAGCGGCTTCTTCCGGCTTGGCCCTCTCGCGGTCGCCGGCCATTGCCCGGCGCGTCAGTGCTCCCCGCTTCGTCATGGCCGGGTGGCGAAGGCTATGGCTCCGTGCTGTCGGTCAGCACGCGGATGCGGGCATTGTCGATGTGATTGCGCATGGTGTCGCGGGCCAGCATCGGGTCTTCTGCCTTGATGGCCTCGAAGATGCGATTGTGCTCCTGCTGCACCTGGCGCAGCCGTTCGGCGTTGCGCCGCAGGGAGAGAGACCTGGCGAGCTGCATGCCCTTCAGGGTCTGCTCGGCGAAGACCTCCATGGCATGGACGAAGAGCTGGTTCTGAGTGGCTGCCGCGATCGCCACATGAAACTCGTGGTCCGCTTCCACCCCCACCTCGCCGCGGGCCATCACTGTCTCGAGCTCGGCCAGCGCCTTCTCCAGGCGCGCCAGATCTACCTCGCTGCGCCGACGGGCCGCCAGCGAAGCGGCCTCCCCCTCCAGCGCGATCCGGAACTCCATGCTGCGCATCAGATTGGCGACGTCGCCCGTGGGCGCCAGCAATGTGAAGGCCTGGTTGGGCCGGCGCTGGACATAGGATCCGGAGCCATGGCGCGAGATGACCACGCCATCGGCCCGAAGTCGCGACAGGGCCTCGCGGACCACCGGCCGCGACACGCTGAAGAGCTCGCCGAGCTGGCTCTCCGAGGGCAGCTTTCCGCCCACGGCGAGCCCGCCGCTCACGATGCGGTCGAGGATCTGCTCGTAGAGCTGGTCTGCCAGCTTCGACTGGCGGACCGGAAACTGGACCAACCAGCCCTGCGGCCGCCTGCCGCCCGCCATCGCCGCTTTCTTGCCTGCCACCACCCTTCTCCCTCCGGTGCGGCCTCGAGAGGCCGCACGCGCCCGAGCCGGACCCTCCCGCATCTTTAGAACATTGGAAAGCAAATGCAAAATGGTAAGACAAGTTGGTGCGGGCTATGTGGAGCGGCGAAAGAAGAAGTGACAGCCTTCTGCGCCCTCTCCCATCGGCGATCTCTACCGGGAAATCAGGCAGGGGCGGCCGTCTCCGGCCGGTAGCGGATGCGTTGAATGCTGCCCCTGAGCCGCGGGTCGGGCCGCGGCACGGCCGAGATCAGCGAGCGGGTATAGGGGTGCTGCGGATCGTCGCAGATCTGGCTGGTCTCGCCCAGCTCCACCACCTTGCCAAGATGCATCACGGCGACCCGGTCGCACATATAGCGCACCACGCTGATGTCGTGGCTGATGAAGAGATAGCTGAGGCCCAGATCCTCGCGTAGCTGCAGCAGCAGGTCCAGCATCTGCGCCCGCAGGGAAACGTCGAGGGCAGATGTGGCCTCATCGGCGACGATGAGCTGAGGCTCCAGCGCGATGGCCCGGGCGATACCGATGCGCTGGCGCTGGCCGCCGGAGAAAGCATGCGGGTAGCGGCGCAGCATGTCCGGAGAAAGCCCGACCTTCACCATCAGCCCCGCGATGCGATCCTCCAGCGCTCGACCTCGGGCGACGCCGTTGTTGACCAGCGGCTCGCTGATGATCTGAAACACAGTCATGCGCGGATTGAGGGAGGCGAAAGGATCCTGGAACACCATCCGGATCTCGCGCCGATAAGGCTTGAGCGCGCGCTCCGGCAGGCCCGCAAGATCAACCTCGCCGGCATTGCGGCTCTGGAAAAGGATGCGTCCACCCGAGGGCCGCAGTACCCGGAGCACGCAGCGTGCGATCGTCGTCTTGCCGGAGCCGCTCTCCCCGACGATGCCCAGGGTCTCGCCGCGGAAAAGCTCGAAGCTGACATCGTCCACGGCCCTGACCGGCGCCTCCGTCGACGGGCGGAAAAGCCGCGCCCGCTGCGCGTAGAGCATCTTCAGCCCCTCGACCCGAAGCACGGCCTCGGCCGGCGCGGTTGCCGCCCGGCCGGCTGGCAGGGCGGCGGCCCGATGCGCCCGTCGCTCCAGCTTCAGCACCGAGGCCAGGAGGTGCTGGGTATAGGGATGCTGAGGG
>DATBBO010000044.1:0-7126 GCA_036270995.1 Dongiaceae bacterium
CATGTCATGGAGGTCGCACCGGCGGCCGAGCTCTATGCCGCGCCGCGCCATCCCTATACCCGGGCGCTGCTCGATGCCGCACCGGTTCCAGACCCCCAGGCGCGGCGGGAGCGCATTACCTTGAAGGGCGATCCGCCGAGCCCGGTCAATCCGCCATCGGGCTGCGTTTTCCGCAGCCGCTGCCCCTATGCGCTCCCCGCCTGCGCCGCGGCGCCGCCGGCGCTCCGCCGGGCCGGGCCCGGCCATGCCGTCGCCTGCATCCGCGAGGATCTCGACCTGAGACGCCCCGTTTAGCCGCGCGGCTCCATCGCGTCGCGCAGCCCGTCGCCCACGAAGTTCGTCGCCAGGACCGTGCCGAAGATGCACAGGCCCGGCGGTATCGCGAGCCAGGGCGCCTGACTGAGCCAAGGAGTCGCCGTGTTCAGCAGATTTCCCCAGGTCGGCACAGGCGGCTGAACGCCGAAGCCGAGGAAGGAGAGCGCGCTTTCCAGCAGGATCGAGCTGCCGACGGCGAGCGTGGCGGCGACGGTGATCGGACCGACGGCATTCGGCAGTATATGGCGCAGGATCAGGCGAGGCCCGCCTGCCCCCAAGGCGCGGGCGGCCTCGACGAATTCGCGCTCGCGCAGCGCCAGAAACTGGCTGCGGACGAGCCGGGCCGTTCCCATCCAGATCAGGGCGCCGATGATGGCGATGAGCAGCGGCACCGATGGCCGCAGCAGCCCCGAGAGCAGCAGCACCAGCGGCAAGGGCGGGATCGACAGCATCACATCGGTGAAGCGCATCAGGAGGGAATCGACGATGCCGCGATAGAACCCCGCCAGCGCGCCGATGATGGTGCCGAGCGTGGTCGCGATGAGCGCACCGGCCAGCCCGACGGCAAGCGAGACCCGCCCGCCATAGAGAAGGCGCGTCAGCGCATCGCGGCCGAGCTCGTCGCTGCCCAGCCAATGGCTTTGGGACATGGCACCCGGGGAGCCGATCAGGTCGAAATCCTGGTCGTCATAGCCATAGGGCAGGAACTGCGGGCCGATGATGGTGGCGGCGGCCATGAGCAGGAGGAAGGCGAGGCCGGCGACGGCGGGGCGGTGGCTGAGGAAGCGCCGCAGGGCCTGTGCCCAGTAGCCGCGTCGGGGGGCGATCGGCTCCCGCAATGTGTCCGCGGCGTCAGTCATAGCGGATGCGCGGGTCGAGCAGGGCATAGGTGAGGTCGGCGAGGATGTTGGCGAGCACGATCGCCAGCGATCCCATCATCATCAGCCCCATGAGCACGGGGTAATCGCGCCCATCCATGCTCTCGATGAAAAGGCGTCCGACGCCGGGCCAGGCGAAGACTGTCTCGGTGATGACCGCGCCCGAGATGATGGAGGCGAGATCGAGCGCGATGATGGTGACGGCCGGGATCAAGGCGTTGCGGAGCGCATGATGGATGATGACGCCCAGCTCCCGCCGGCCCTTGGCATAGGCGGTCCGGATGTAGTCCTCGTTCAGCACCTCGACCATGCCGGAGCGGATGTAGCGGCTCCAGCTCGCGATGGTGGCAAGCGAGAGTACCGCCGCCGGCATCGCGATATGGGCGAGCCGGTCGCCGAAGGAGCCGCTGCCGATGGTCTCGTATCCCGCCGAGGGCAGCCAGCCGAGCGCGATGCTGAACAGGAGCTGCAGCAGCAAAGCGAGCCAGAAGACCGGGATCGAGATCCCGGCAAAGGAGAGGAAGGTCAGGAGGTGATCCAGTGTGGAATGACGCCGCGCCGCGCTGATGACGCCGAGCGGCAGTGCGAGCACCAGCGAGACCGCCATGGCGAGACCGCCCAGCTCCAGGGTCGGGCCCAGCCGGTCCCGGATCTCCTCCACGACGGGCCGGCCCGTGCGGATCGAATAGCCCCAGTTTCCCAGCAGCATGGATTTGAGCCAGAGCGCGTATTGCACCGGCAGGGGCCGGTCCAACCCATAGGCCTGCTTGATCTCCTCGAGAGCCTCCGGGCTGACCGAGGGGTTGTCGGCATAGACGTCGAGCGGTCCCCCGGGCGCCAGGTGGATCACGGCGAAGAGGATGAGGGAGATCCCGAAAAGGAGCGGGATTGCGCCGAGCAGTCGGCGCAGGACGTGACCCGCGTTCACGTCCCGATCATGCCTCCCCCGCCTGAGCGGGCGGGGGAGCGGACGGTTCAGGCGAACGCCGTTCCGGATGCATCGGACGGCCGCAACGGATCAGAGCCGGACATCACCCTTGAAGATACCAGGAACTCGTATCGACGAAATTGGTCATGTTGGTCGGGTTCGGCACGAAATTCTCGAGCTTGGTCGTCTTGGCGATGACGGCGACATTGGTGGTCAGCGGGATCGAGGGGATATCCTCGGCGATGATCCGCTGCATCTCGGCGGCATAGGTCTTGCGCTCGGCGGGATCCATCGTGTGCTCGAGCTTGGCGAAGACTTCGTCCAGCTTGGGATTGGAGTAGCCCTGGCCGTTATTGGGGCCCTTCGTGCCGTAGAAGACGCTGTAGACCGGGTCGGCGGAGGTGATCCAGCGGCCGTATAACAGGTCGTAGTCGCCCTTGTAGCGCGCCTGGCGATAGGCGACGCCGGTCTTGTTGTCGGGCCTGGCCGCAATCCCGATGGCCTTCAGCTGGGCGATGATGACCTGCTCGGCGAGCTCGTCATCGGCGCGGCCGGCCTGGACGACAATGCGGTAGGAAAGCTTCTCCCCGTCCTTCTCGCGGATTCCATCGCTTCCTTTGGCATAGCCGGCCTCGTCCAGCATCTTGTTCGCGAGCGCCGGATCATAGGCATAGCTGGGCGTGTCCGGGTCGTAGAGTCCCTGGAAGACCGGCACGACGACCGATTTGATCGGCTGGGGGTAGCCGCCCTGGGCCTTGACCAGGGTCTCGCGGTTCAGGGCATGGGCGATCGCCTGGCGCACCTTCAGATCCTGCAGCGCCTTCGGGCCCTTGAGATTGAAATCCAGATGCTGCCATGACAGCAGCGGGCCCTTGATCAGCTCCAGCCCGGCGACATTCTCGATCTGCTTCGCCTGGTTGTAGGGGACCTGGACGACGAGCTCGAGCTCGCCCGATTTGAGCTGGGTGATCAGGGTGTTCGAATCGGGGATGATCTTGAAAACCAGCCGGTCGATATAGGGCAGCCCCTTGCGCCAGTAGTTCGGATAGCGCTCGGTCAGCACGTATTGCCCGCGCTTGAATTCCTTCACCATGAAGGGGCCGGTGCCGAGCGGCTTGTCGTTATAGGCATCGGTATTCAGATCCTTGCCCTCGAGCGCATGCTTCGGGAGGATGCCGAAGGTGAAGAGCGTCGAGGCGAAGTCGGGGGCGACGGTGTTGTAGTTGCAGATGACCGTCATGTCGTCCGGCGTGTCGATCGAGTCGATATCCGCCGTGCCATCCTTCGATTCGGCGGTGAACTTCGGATCCTTCACCGCTTCCCAGGTGAACTTGACGTCGGCCGAGGTGAAGGGCTGGCCGTCATGCCATGTCACGCCGGGGCGGAGCTTGTAGGTGACCTTCATCTTCTTGCCGCCGTCGAGGAGCTGGATGCCGCCATTCTCGAGGGTCGGCACCTCGGTCGCGAGCACGGGGACGTATTGCGCA
The DNA here is from genome assembly GCA_036270995.1 of Dongiaceae bacterium. Taxonomy (GTDB): domain Bacteria; phylum Pseudomonadota; class Alphaproteobacteria; order Dongiales; family Dongiaceae; genus DASXQK01. The sequence goes on from DATBBO010000044.1 coordinate 3,609, forward strand.
TGCTGGTTCGGCGCCAGCAGGCCCTCCACCACCGCCGCCTGGACATCGCCGAGATAACCGGTGGAGTAGACGTTCAAGGTATCGATGTCATAGGTCAGCCCCGCGGTCAGCGTGCCGCCGCGGGTCTGCGCGGCTGCCGGCAGCATGCCCATGGTGAAAGCGGCCGCCGTGCCGAGAAGCCCGCCCTTGAGCACCGACCTGCGCTTCAATTCCATCGTCATGGCTTTCTTCTCCCCGTGTCTGCCGCCGGTCCGCGCACGGATCTGGGCGGTCTGGTTGTCGGCTTCCGAGGAATATCGGAAGCCTGCTTGAGTGGAATTCTAATAGCCCCGGGCCCGATCGACGACATGGAGCATCGGTTCCCCTCCTTCGTGCCGGCGAATATTGTCCACCATGGCCGCGACCGCCGTCTCTGGATGCGTAAGGCTCGCCACATGCGGCGAGACGAAGACCTTCGGATGGCTCCAGAGCGGGCTCTCCGCGGGCAGGGGCTCCTCCCGGAAAACGTCGAGCGCCGCACCGGATAGGCGCCCCGCCTCGAGGACGGCCAGGAGATCGGCCTCCTTCACATGGGCGCCGCGTGCGGCATTGATCACGAAGGCGCCGGGCGCCAGACGCTCGAACAGGGAGCGGTCGAGGAGGCCGGAGGTTTCCGGCGTCAGGGGCAGAAGGTTGATCAGAACATCCGAGCCTTCGACCGCCGCACCCAGCTTTTCCCGGCCGGCGAAGCCAGTCGCGCCTTCGATGTGGTGCGCCGTCCGGCTCCAGAATCGCGTGTCGAAGCCGAAGCGCAGCAGGAGCTCGATGACGGGCGTGGCGAGCACGCCGGCGCCGAGCACCGTCACCCGGCGATCCCGTGCCAGCTTCTCCGGCAGCGGCGCCCAGCGGCGCTCTGCCTGCTGCGTGCGATAGGTGAAGAGATTGCGGTGCCAGGCCAGGGTCTGGGCCAGCACCCAATCCACCATCCCCGCCGTCAGCCCCTCATCGACGAGGCGGACGATGGGGATCTCGCTGGGCACCTCGCCCTCGACCAGCAGATGCTCGATCCCGGCATTGAGGCTGAGGACGACTTCGAGACCCGGGAGGCTGCGGATCAGCCCGGGCGGCGGGCGGCCGACCACCACATAGGCAATGGGCGCGCCGTCCTGCGGCGAGGCTGCCAGGATTTCATGGCTGGGCAACTGATTGCGGAACAGCTCCCGCCACCGCTCGGGATTGGCACGGGCCGCTACCAGAAGTCGTTTCATTCCCGAAGGATGGAATTTTCGCCGAATCCGGGGAACGACCGAAATTGTCGGCCTCGTACGCCGTTTTTCTCATGCACCGACGGCGAACCCAGTGGCCGAGCATGCCACCGCCGAAGACAGCGACCCAGCGGTCCTATTCCCGAGCGAAATCCGTGAAGCCGCCGCGCTGAACTTCGGCGGCAGCGGCGATGACGGCTCCATCGGTCAGAGCCGCCAGCTCCTCGGCGTAGCGATAGCCCGGTGCCGCCCAGCGAAAGCCTCCGGCCGTTGCCGGATGCAGATAGATCTCGGTCAAGCCTTCGGGCAGGTGGGCGAGAATTCCCGCCAGGCGCGGCGCCGTCATGGCGCCGGACCAGGCAAGGCCGAACACCTGGTCGGGTGTCGTCATGCCGGCTTTGCCGAGGCGCCGGCGCAGGCGCCGCGCCCAGGGTCCGACAATGCCGGTGCGGTGCCGGGCTCCCCCTTCGATCTGCGACAGGATGGAAACCGGTTCCAGCGGCACCCGCATGGCGCGCGCGCCATGACGCCGCCCGCTCTCCAGCATCAGGCGAGCGATGGTGGGGTGCAGGTGGAAGTGCTTATGGGCGTTCACATGGTCCAGCGCCAACCCGGTGGCAGCGAAGGCCTGGAACTGGGCTTCGATCTCCGCGGCGAGCTGGCGGCGCACCGCCGGGCGGAAGAAGAAATCCACCCCGGCCCGGACCATGTTCTGGCGAAAGAAGCCTTGGCCATCGACGAGGTCCGGCACCCGCTCCGCCGGCAGCACCGGCACGCCCTCGACCAGGACCAGATGGAGCCCGACCCGCAGGCCCGGCAGGCGCCTGGCGCGAGCGACGGCATCTTCCGCCCAGGCCTCGCCCGCCATCAGGCTCGCGGCCGTCAGAATGCCGTGCCGATGAGCCTCCTCGACGGCCTCGTTGATCTCGCGCGCCAGCCCGAAGTCATCGGCCGTGACGACGAGCTGCTTCAGCTCGCCATCTCCTTGCGTTCCCGCAGGAAGTGGAAGAACTCCACGCCTTCGCGCAGGCGGCGCTTCATCATCTGCGGGCTGCGCACCATCTCGGAGACGATGGAAGCGATCTTGCCGGAGCGGAAGTAGAAGCGTTTGTAGAAGGCTTCGACCGAGTGGAAAATCTCGGCATGGCTCAGATGCGGATAGTGGAGCGGGGCGATCTGCACGCCATGCTCATCCACCAGCTCCGCATTGGCGGCGTCGAGCCATCCGTTCTCCAGCGCCTGGTTGTAGAGGAAGGTGCCGGGATAGGGCGCTGCCAGCGAGACCTGGATCGTGTGGGGGTTGATCTCGGTGGCGAAGCGGATCGTCTCCTCGATCGTCTCCTTGGTCTCCCCCGGAAGGCCCAGAATGAAGGTGCCGTGGATGGTGATGCCGAGGTCGTGGCAGTCCTTGGTGAAGCGCTTGGCGACCTCGATGCGCATGCCCTTCTTGATGTTGTGCAGGATCTGCTGGTTGCCGGATTCATAGCCGACCAGCAGGAGGCGCAGGCCGTTGTCGCGCAGGACCTTCAGCGTCTCGCGCGGCACATTGGCCTTGGCGTTGCAGGACCAGGTGACGCCGAGCCTGCCCAGCTCGCGCGCGATGGCCTCGGCGCGCTTCAGATCGTCGGTGAAGGTATCGTCGTCGAAGAAGAACTCCTTCACCTGCGGGAAGGCCATCTGCGCCCAGGCGATCTCCTCGGCCACATGGCCGACGCTGCGGGTGCGATAGCGATGCCCTCCCACGGTCTGCGGCCAGAGGCAGAAGGTGCAGCGCGACTTGCAGCCCCGGCCCGTATAGAGCGAGAGGTAGGGGTGCTTCAGATAGCCGATGAAATACTTCTCGATGGCGAGGTCGCGCTTATAGACCGGCGACACGAAGGGCAGGCTGTCCATGTCCTCGAGGATCGCCCGCTCCGAATTGTGGTGAATCGCGCCATCCGCCGTCCGGTAGGAGAGGCCGGTGATGGAGCTCCAGGGCCTGTCCTCCGCCACCTCCTTGATGGTGAAGTCGAACTCGTTGCGGGCGACGAAATCGATGGCCGGTGAGGCCTGCAGGCTGCCGCTGGGATCGACCGCGACCTTGGCGCCGATGAGCCCGGCCTTCAGGGAGGGATTGGCTTCCTTCAGCCTCTCGATGGTCTTCACGTCGGAGGCGAAGGAGGGCGCCGAGGTATGGAGCACCGCCAAATCGAAGCTCTTCGCCTGGCTCACCACCTCGGGAAGGCGGGTGCCATGGGGCGGGGCATCGATCAGCTTGCTGTTCTCCACCAGAGC
>DATBBO010000045.1:0-2369 GCA_036270995.1 Dongiaceae bacterium
GCCGCATTGTTGACCAAGGCATGGAGCGGCGCCCCGGCGAGCACCGCATTCGCCTCGGCCACGAAGGTCTCGACCGCCCGCGGATCGGCGAGATCGACGGTGATATGCCGGTTCCAGTTCGGATCGCGCCGGCATTCGTCCGGCACGTCCTCCCGGCTGCAGGTGATGATGCGCCAGCCCTCCTGGCTGAAGCGCTTCACCGTGGCATGACCGATGCCGCGGCTGGCACCGGTCAGGATCAGGGTCTTGAGGCCGTTTTCGCTCAAACCGAAATCCCCGTGCTCAATGCGCCATCAGGACCGGGATTGTCGCCTGGGCCAGGACATCGCGGGTGGCCCCGCCCAGGATCATCTCCCGAAGCCGGCTATGGCCATAGGCGCCCATGGCGAGCAGATCGGCGCTGGCCTTCTGGGCATGCTCCAGCAGGGCATGTCCGACCGATTGATGGTGGTGCAGCTCGAAGCTCTCGACATCGGTCTTGATGCCGTGGAGGGCCAGATAGCCGGCCAGGGCCTCGGCCGGCGCACGCTTGTCGGTGCCCGGCGCGCAGAGGATGGTAACGGCCTCGGCCTTGGCGAGATAGGGAAGCGCCATGCCGACGACCCGGCTCGCCTCGGCGCTGCCGTTCCAGGCGAGCGCGACACGGCGGCAGAGGCTGGGGGCGACCGCTGCCGGGGGGGCCACCAGCACCGCGCGACCGGTGTCGAAGAGCGCGGCATCCAGGCTCGCGGCGGTCTGGCCGTCCATGCTCTTGTCGGGCCGGCCGAGGACAATCAGATCGGAGAGGCGCCCGGCGGCGGCCAGCACCACGGGCTCCGGCCCGGATTCCAGCCGCCAGGCGATCTTGGCGCCGCCGCGGGCCGCGATCTTCTCATAGGCGGCCTTCGCCCTTTCGGAGCGCTGATCGACGGCCTTGGACATCGCATCCATGACCTGCTCCACCATGGCCCCCGACATGCCCTCGCCGACGATCGGCACCAGGGTCGCCGGATCCGCCTGCACATGCAGCGCCTGGACCTGGGCGCCGAACAGGCCGGCCACGGCCAGGCCCGTCTCGAGCGTCGAATCCGACAGCGGACCCCCGTCGACCAGGACAAGGATGGATTTCGGTGTCATCGCCTTCTGTCTCCCTCATTGCCGCGCGATTGAGAACCAAGCTGGGGCGGCGGCCACCCGCGAGCGTTGAGCAGTTTCAAGCAAATCGGCGCCGTCGCTCCGGCACCCCGGCGGGATCCTCGTGGATGATGATCTCCGCTCCCGGAAACTCCATCAGAATGGCATCCTCCACCTCGTCCGACACGGTATGCGCCTGGATCAAGGCCATGGCGCCATCGAGCTCCAGGTGGAACTGGATGAAGGTCGCCTGGCCCGAGGAGCGCGTCCGCAGATCATGCAGCTCCCGCACCGCAGGGTTGGCCAAGGCGATCCCCCGGATCCGGCGCCGGGCGGAATCGGGAAGCTCCCGATCCATCAGCAGGTCCAGGGAGCCCCGCGTGATCCGCCAGGCCGTGAACAGAATATAGAGGCCGACGCTGGCGGCAAAGATCGGATCGGCCAGCGCCCAGCCGAACTCGCGCCAGATGAGCAGGGAGGCAATGACGGCGCCGTTCACCAGGAGGTCGCTGATGTAGTGGATCGAATCCGCCCGGATCGCGACGGAATTGGTCAATCGGATGACATGGCGCTGAAAGAGAACCAGCAGGAAGGTGGCGACGATCGAAAAGATCATGACCACGAGGCCGATCCCGCTGTTCTGGATCGGCGAGGGATTGACCACGCGGTTTCCCGCTTCGACCAGAAGGAACAGGGCCGAGCCCGCGATGAAGGCACTCTGGCCCAGGGCGGCCAGAGGCTCGGCCTTTCCATGGCCGAAGCGATGCTCGGCATCCGCCGGGGTCAGCGCGGTGCGCACGGCCACCAGATTCACCAGGGAGGCCGCGGCATCGAGCAGGGAATCGAGCAGCGTCGACAGCAGGCTGACGGAATCCGTCATGAGATAGGCGAAAAGCTTGGCGCCGATGAGGATCACCGCGACGCCCACCGAGGCATAGGTGGCCCGGCGCATCAAGCTGCCGGCAGCGGTCTTGCCGGGCTGGGCTTCGCTCACGGCCAAGCCCCATTCACGGATAGAGCCTCACGGTGTTCCAACCCTCGCCTTCCCTGAGATAGACCAGACGGTCGTGGAGACGGAAGGGGCGGTCTTCCCAGAATTCGATGCGCCGCGGCTGGACGCGGAAGCCCGACCAATGCGGCGGCCGGGGCACGGTCCCGAGCCCGAATTTGGCGGTGAATTTCGCCGCCCGTGTCTCCAGCGCATAGCGGCTTTCCAGGGGCCTCGACTGCTCCGAGGCCCAGGCGCCGATCTGGCT
>DATBBO010000046.1:0-1528 GCA_036270995.1 Dongiaceae bacterium
CCTCGCGAGCCATCCGCAGGTCCACGGCGCTGGCGAGGTCGGCTATCTGGATCAGATCGCCGCCTCATTCCGCGCGAGCACCGCGCCGGAGCTCCCTTACCCCGAATATATGGCGCATCTCGGCGCAGCCGAGTTTCGCGCCCTCGGCGATGCCTATGTCGCGAAGCTCCGCGCCCTGGCGCCGGCGGCGGGGCGGATCACCGACAAACTGCCCGAGAACTATCTGAACATCGGACTCATCCATCTGGCGCTGCCGCGTGCGCGCATCGTCCATGTCCGCCGCGAGCCGTTGGATGTCTGTGTCTCCTGCTTCGCGATCAATTTCTTCGCCGGCCTGCCCTACACCTCCGACCTCGGCGAGCTGGGGCGGGTCTATCGCCGCTATCTGGAGCTGATGGCCCATTGGCGCCGGCTGCTTCCGGCCGGGGCGATGCTGGAGGTCCAGTACGAGGAGGTCGTCGCTGATCTGGAGGGGCAGGCGCGTCGCCTGCTCCACCATTGCGGGCTCGCCTGGGACCCGCGCTGCCTGGCGTTCCACGAGACCCAGCGCTCGGTGCGCACCGCCAGCGTCAACCAGGTCCGCCAGCCGCTTTATCGCTCCTCGCTGGAGCGCTGGCGGCGCTATGAGAGGCATCTGGGCCCGCTGATCGAGGCTCTGGGGCCCGAAGGCGCAGCTTCGGTATTCCGCCGCGCCGGCTAAGGTTCTCGATTCGAGCCTAGCTTAGCGGCTTCGGCTGGGTGCTCGCCTTCGGCGGACGACGGAGCGTGAGCGTCAGCAGGCTGCGCCGGCCGGATTCGATCGGCAGCAGCTCGCGCAGCACGCCGCCGGCATGGACGAGCGCCGCGCCGGTCGCGGGCCGGTAGAGATGGGGCCCATATTCCGGGAAGCGCAGTCCGCCGCCCTCATAGGCTCCCGCTTCCAGATCGAGGATGAGGGCGAAGCTGCGACCCGTCGTCTCCGGATCGGAATTGTCGCGGCGGCGGTCGAGGGCGCTGCTTCCCGCGGCCGCATCCTCCTGCCGCAGCGCAAGAGATTCGAAACGGAAGTCATCGAAGGAGAAGACCCGGTCCACCTCCGGGCCGATCCGACGCAGAAGCAGGCGCGAGAGCGCTTCCCCCTCGGCGGGGTTTGCGATCGGCGCTGGCGTGATCGACAACCCCTCCTGGGACAGAAGGCGGCGGCAGGCCTCTTCATCCAGGACCCGCGGCAGGATCAGAACTGGTGCAACGGTGCCGAGCGCGAGCGGCGCCTCGGCCGAGAGGCCGCGCAGCACGCCGAGGGCCCAGGCGGCATGGCCCGGTTGGGACCCCTTGAGGGCGATCACCCGCTGATCGGAGTCGAGGAAAAGGCTGATGAGGCCCGATTTGTCGAGCTTGCCACCGGTGCGCAGCGCCAGATTGACCACGCCCTTGATGTCGGCCAGCCAGATGGCCGGCGCGGGAATGGCCTTCGAGACCATGGCCATCGACTCGACACCGTCATTGGTGACGATGAAGAGGTCGACGCCTGCGGAGTCCAGGACGAGGG
>DATBBO010000047.1:0-8395 GCA_036270995.1 Dongiaceae bacterium
GGCCCTGCTGTCTCAGCCGTCATGGTCGGCGAAGGCCGACCATCCACGAGTTTGCCCGGGTCAAGACGTGGATGCCCGGGACGGCCCCGGGCATGACGCAGAGGGAAGGCATGTCGATCCTTTGCAGGTGTTGAACAACGCGCCCCCGAGGAGCCACAAATGACCGTCGATCCCCGGGGCCTGCGCCCCTCCGCGACATTCCCGCCCCATATCCTGGCGGAGATCCATCGCGCCGCCGATCAGGGCCTCTACGAGATCCGCGGCTTCGGCACCAAGCGCCGGCTTCCCACCTTCGACGACCTGCTCTTCCTCGGCGCCTCGGTCTCCCGCTATCCGCTGGAGGGCTATCGCGAGAAATGCGCGACGGATGTCTGGCTCGGCACCCGCTTTGCCAAGAAGCCCATCCACCTGAAGATTCCCATCACCATCGCCGGCATGAGCTTCGGGGCGCTCGGCGCCAATGCCAAGGAGGCGATCGGGCGGGCCTGCACCGAGATGGGGACCTCCAGCACCACCGGCGATGGCGGCATGACGGAGGAGGAGCGCCAATCCTCCAAGACGCTGGTCTATCAGGTGCTGCCCTCGCGCTATGGCCTGAACCCCGATGATCTGCGCCGGTGCGATGCCATCGAGGTGGTGGTGGGGCAGGGGGCCAAGCCCGGCGGCGGCGGCATGCTGCTCGGCATGAAGATCACCGAGCGGGTGGCGAAGATGCGCGCCCTGCCGGTGGGGATCGACCAGCGCAGCGCCTGCCGCCATCCCGACTGGACGGGCCCCGACGATCTCACCATCAAGATCCAGGAGCTGCGCGAGATCACCAATTGGGAGAAGCCGATCTATGTGAAGGTCGGCGCCACCCGCACCCGCTATGACGTGGCGCTCGCCGTCAAGGCCGGCGCCGATGTGGTGGTGGTCGACGGCATGCAAGGCGGCACCGCCGCCACCCAGGATGTCTTCATCGAGCATGTGGGGATCCCGACGCTTCCCGCCGTGCGGCTGGCGGTCGAATCACTCCAGGAGCTCGACATGCACCGCAAGGTGCAGCTCATCGTCTCCGGCGGCATCCGCAGCGGCGCCGATGTCGGCAAGGCTCTGGCGCTGGGGGCCGATGCCGTCTCCATCGGCTCGGCCGCCATGGTGGCGCTGGGCTGCAACAAGCCGGTCTATGTCGAGGACTACCACGCGCTCGGCACCGAGCCCGGCATGTGCCACCACTGCCATACGGGCAAATGCCCGGTGGGTGTCACCACGCAGCTGCCGGAGTTGCAGAAGCGCCTGAGCCCGGAACAGGGCGCGCGCTGGCTCAGGAACTATCTCTCGGTCATGGTGCTGGAGCTGCAGACCGTCGCGCGGGCCTGCGGCAAGAGCCATGTCCACAATCTCGAGCCCGACGATCTCGTGGCGCTCACCGTCGAGGCCGCCGCGATGGCCGGAGTGCCGCTGGCCGGCACCGACTGGATTCCCGGCCGCGACCGCTATTGAATTCAACCAAGAAACCGTCTGACAGGGGGAACTCCCATGGCAACCGACCTCGCCAAGATCGCTAAAGACCGCAAGATCAAGTATTTCCTCATCAGCTATGTCGATCTCTTCGGGGGGCTGCGCGCCAAGCTGGTGCCGGCCCAGGCGATCGGCGCCATGCAGCGGGACGGCGCCGGCTTTGCCGGCTTCGCCACCTGGCTCGACATGACGCCGGCCGATGCCGATCTCTTCGCCAAGCCCGATCCCGAGAGCCTCATCCAGCTTCCCTGGCGCCCGGAGGTCGGCTGGCTTGCCAGCGATCTCTGGATGAACGGCCAGGAGGTCACGGCCTCGCCCCGCAAGGTGCTGAAGGACCAGGTCGCCGCCGCGGCGGCCAAGGGCCAGCGCATGAAGTCCGGCGTCGAATGCGAGTTCTTCCTGATCACCCCGGACGGCAAGGCGATCTCCGATGCCGCCGACCAGCAGGAGAAGCCCTGCTACGACCAGCAGGCCCTGATGCGCCGCTACGACGTCATCACCGAGATTTGCGACAGCATGCTGGCGCTGGGCTGGAACCCCTATCAGAACGATCATGAGGACGCCAACGGCCAGTTCGAGATGAACTGGGAATATGACGACTGCCTGAAGACCGCCGACCGCCACGCCTTCTTCAAATACATGGTGAAGGCGATCGCCGAGAAGCACGGGCTGCGTGCGACCTTCATGCCCAAGCCCTTCATCAACCTGACCGGCAATGGCTGCCACGCTCATGTCTCGGTCTGGGACAAGAGCGGCAAGACCAACCTTTTCCACGACCCGAAGGGGGAGCTCGGCCTCTCCAAGCTCGCCTACAGCTTCCTTGGCGGCGTCATCCACAATGCCGATGCGCTCTGCACCTTCTTCAACCCGACCGTGAACAGCTTCAAGCGCATCAACGCGCCCCGCACGCTTTCCGGTGCGACCTGGTCGCCCAACACCATCACCTATGGCGGCAACAACCGCACCCATATGGTGCGCATCCCCGATGCCGGACGCTTCGAGCTCCGGCTCATGGATGGCGCCGCCAATCCCTATCTGCTCCAGGCGGGCGTGCTGGCCGCCGGCCTCGACGGCGTCGCCAATGACCGCGACCCCGGCAAGCGCCTGGACATCAACATGTACACCGACGGGCATACGGTGAAGGGGGTGAAGAAGCTGCCTCTCAACCTGCTCGATGCGCTGCGGCTCACGGACAAGAGCAAGGTCCTGCGCGAGCGGCTGGGGGATGGTTTCATCGACAGCTACATCAAACTGAAGAACGACGAGTGGTCGAGCTTCAACCGGCATCTTTCCGCCTGGGAGATGAGCAACACCCTCGATTGCTAGGGGGCGGACGAGAACCCCCTTCTCGTCATTCCGGCGGAAGCCGGAATCCAGGGCAACGAGCGAGCTGCCGGCCCCTGGATCCCGGCTTTCACCGGGATGACGGAGGGTAGTTCTGGCGATTGCGGCGTCGCCTCTCCAAGACTAGATTTCGTCGCTCGCAGGCGATTGACGCCGGCGGCCGTACCCTACGGTCGCCGGCGTCTTCACAAGGGCAATAGACACCAATTTCGAACCAGTGCGGTTCTGGGCAAGGGAGAAGATCGAGTCATGGTCAAGAAGGTAGGGAGCGACATCGAGGTCGCCCGCGCGGCGAAGATGCTGCCGATCGGCGATGTGGCGAAGAAGATCGGCATCCCCGACGAGAATCTCTACCGCTATGGCCCGACCAAGGCGAAGCTCTCCTTCGAGTACATCGAGAGCCTGAAGTCCAAGCCCAACGGCAAGCTGATCCTGGTGACGGCCATCACCCCGACCCCGGCCGGCGAGGGCAAGACCACCACCACGGTGGGCCTCGGCGACGGGCTCAACCGCATCGGCAAGAAGACCATCATCTGCCTGCGCGAGCCCAGCCTCGGCCCCTGCTTCGGCGTCAAGGGCGGGGCCGCCGGTGGCGGTTATGCCCAGGTCGTGCCCATGGAGGACATCAACCTCCATTTCACCGGCGATTTCCACGCCATCACCTCGGCCCATAACCTGCTGGCCGCCCTGATCGACAACCATATCTACTGGGGCAACGAGCTGGGCTTCGACACCCGCCGCGTGACCTGGGGCCGGGTCATGGACATGAACGACCGGGCGCTGCGCAATATCGTCTCCTCCCTGGGCGGTATCGCCAATGGCTTCCCGCGGGAAGACGGCTTCGCCATCACCGTCGCCTCGGAGGTGATGGCGATCTTCTGCCTCTCCAGCGATCTCGCCGACCTGACCAAGCGCCTGGGCAAGATCATCGTCGGCTATACCCGCGACCGGAAGCCGATCCATGCCAGCGACCTGAAGGCCGAGGGGCCGATGACCGTCCTCCTGAAGGACGCCCTCCAGCCCAATCTCGTCCAGACCCTGGAGAACAACCCGGCCTTCATCCATGGCGGGCCCTTCGCCAATATCGCCCATGGCTGCAATTCGGTGATTGCGACCCAGACGGCGCTCAAGCTCTCCGACTATGTGGTGACCGAGGCCGGCTTCGGCGCCGATCTCGGGGCCGAGAAGTTCTTTGACATCAAATGCCGCAAGACCGGCCTGAAGCCGAGCGCGGCGGTGATCGTCGCCACCATCCGCGCCCTCAAGATGCATGGCGGGGTGGCGAAGGAGGATCTCGGCAAGGAGAACATCGAGGCCCTCAAGAAGGGCATCACCAACCTTGCCCGCCACGTCGAGAACGTGAAGAACTTCGGCGTGCCGCCGGTGGTGGCCATCAACCGCTTCGTCGCCGATACCGATAACGAGCTGGCGGCGGTCAGGCAGGCCTGTGCCGAGCTCGGTGTCGAGGCCATCGAATGCACCCATTGGGCCGATGGCAGCGTCGGGACCGAGAAGCTGGCCCAGGCGGTGGTGAAGCTGGCGGAGAACGGCAAGGCCGCCTTCCGCACCCTCTACCCGGACGATCTGCCGCTCTGGGACAAGGTGCGCACCATCGCCCAGACCCTCTACGGCGCCCAGGGCATCATCGCCGACAAGAAGATCCGCGATCACTTCGCCGAGCTGCAGAAGGCGGGCTATGGCCATTATCCGGTCTGCATGGCCAAGACCCAGTACAGCTTTTCCACCGACCCCAATCTCAAGGGCGCGCCCAGCAACCATGTGGTGCCGATCCGCGAGATCAAGCTCTCCGCCGGGGCGGAGTTCCTGGTGGTCATCTGCGGCGAGATCATGACCATGCCGGGCTTGCCGAAGGTGCCGGCGGCCAATCACATCAAGCTCAACGCCAAAGGTGAGGTCGAGGGGCTGTTCTGAGCGTTAGACCCTTCTATATGCCGTCATGGCCGGGCGAAGTCCCGGCCATCCACGTCGATCCGCAAGAACAACCGCATCTTGCAAGCCTCGCCCCAGCCGCCGTCATGGTCGGCGAAGGCCGACCATCCACGGTTCGGCCAGAAGCTCCGGCTCAGTCGTAGGTGACCTTGGAGTCGCTGAAGTAGACGTTGTGGGCGTTGCAGATATCGATCTGCCAGGGCTCGCCCACCTCTTTGCCGCCGCTGGTCGTCAGCCAGCCGACACGGAAATTGATGTCGCAGGGGCCGTCATGGGTAAACTGCATCTCCGCGGAATCCCCGGCCCCGATCTGCTCCTTCAGCCAGTTCGCACTCCACCCGTCGCCTTCATCCGTATAGAAGCCGATGATGATGTAGTTCGACTGGTTGTGGATGGCGAAGTCACCCCAGTCGCCGGCCGAAGAGTCCTTCGTGCAGCCTGCCGCGACAGCGAGCCCGAGCAGCACGCCCCAAATCAACTTGCGCATTGTGATCCCCCCGATATGGCTCCCCGTCTCTTCCGCCCGTGCAATCCGGGAGGTGAGACAGCGAGAGTTCAACCGGAAGTGGAGCACGGTTCTGCGAACTCGGCAACGACCCGCGGGGTTTGGTTGTCGCTCCAACAGCCAAATCGAGGAGCCGTTTCGAGGATGATTCGCCGCGGATAGTTTTCCACCGGGCGGTTGTGGATAACGGGGACAACCGCGCAACGGACGGGTCGAATTGGCTTATCGACGGGCGGCCTTGTTGACGGTTCGGGGTGCGGTGGAATGAAAGCTGTGAATCCTATCCCTTTGTCTTTGCGGCTTTCCGGCGGCTAATCTCCGGCCGCATAACCCATGGCCGCCTCTCCCCGCATCATCGTGATCGACGCCGGCATCATCGGCGCCTCTATTGCCTGGCACCTCGCCCGGGCCGGAGCCTCCGTCACAGTGATCGAGGCCGGTCAGGCCGGCGGGGTGGCCACCCGGAATTCCTGGGCCTGGATCAATGCCAGCTTCGGCAATACCGAGCGCTATTTCCGCTTGCGGATTCGCGCCATGGAGGAATGGCGCCGGCTGGAGCGCGATCTCCCCGGGCTCCGGGTCGCCTGGGCCGGGGGCCTGATCTGGGACCTGCCCGTCGAGGCTCTCCAGGCCTTTGCGGCGGAGCATGCCGCCTGGGGCTATGACATCCGCCAGGTGGACCGGGCCGGGATCCAGCGGCTCGAGCCGGAACTCGCCGCGCCACCGGAGCTTGCGCTTCATGCCGCGGACGAAGGCGCGGTCGAGCCCCTCGCTGCCACACTGACCTTCTTCAGGCCGCGCAAGGGCTGGGCGCGAAGCTGATAGCGGATAGTCCGGTCCTGGGCCTCGAGCTTCGCGCTGGCCGAGTCACCGGCGTTGAGACCGCGGGCGGCCAGTTCGCGGCTGATGAGGTCATCCTCGCCGCCGGCACCGGGACTCCCGCGCTCGCCACCATGGCGGGTTTCCAGTTGCCGCTTAGCGCGCCCCCGGGCCTGCTTGTCTCCACGGCACCAGCGCCCCGGCTCCTCAGCGGCCTAGTCATGGCCCCTGAGCTGCATCTGCGCCAGACGACGGAGGGCCGGCTCCTTGCGGGTGCCGATTTCGGCGGCAGCGATCCGGGCACCGATCCGGCGACGGAAGCAGCCAGGGTCTTCGCCGGGATCCGGCAGATGCTGCGCTCGGGCGCCTCCCTGGCCTTCGACTTCCACACGGTGGGCTATCGTCCTACCCCGGCGGACGGTTTCCCGGCCGTCGGCCGCCTGCCCGGTATCGCCGGCCTCTTCCTCGCCGTGACCCATTCCGGGATCACGCTCGCCCCCGCCATCGGCCGCTTCCTCGCCGAGGAGATCCGGAGCGGCCGGCGCGATCCTCTTCTCGCACCCTATGGCCCGGAACGATTCCTGCCGGCGCCAGATTTCCCTCGCAAAACGGCGGGGGCTCGGATTTCATCAGAGCCATGAACGAGAACAAGGAACTCTTCGGCAAGACGGCGGAGGATGTCCAGGCGGGCGCGGCCCTGCCGGGCACCGGCATCCTGCCCTATCAGCAGATCCGCGCCCTGATCCGCGACCACGAGATCTGGTCCGAGGTCGATATCCTGCCGGCCCAGACCCAGCCGGCGAGCCTCGATCTGCGCCTCGGCCCCGTCGCCTACCGGGTGCGGGCGAGCTTCCTGCCGGGCGAGGATGCGACCGTCGCCCAGAAGATCCAGCAGTTCGCGCTCCACGAGATCGACCTCACGAGGAGCGCCGTGCTGGAGAAGGACTGCGTCTATGTCGTGCCGCTCCTGGAGCGCCTTCAGCTCTCCGGCCGCATCGCAGCCGCGGCCAATCCCAAGAGCTCGACAGGCCGGCTCGACATCTTCACCCGCCTGATCACCGATCGCGGCCGCGCCTTCGACGAGGTGCCGGTGGGCTATCAGGGCCCGCTCTACGCCGAGATCGTGCCGCGCACCTTCAGCGTCATCCTGCGCCAGGGCTCGCGCCTTTCCCAGATCCGCTTCCGCCGCGGCAGCGCCGGCAGCAGTGCCGCCAATCTCCGCCGCCTGCAGGAGCAGTACCGTCTGGTGGATGACGAGCATGCCGTGATCCGCGGCGACGGCATTGCGGTGACCCTCGATCTCGCCGGCCATGGCGAGCGGGGTCTCGTCGGCTGGAAGGCCAAGAAGCATGCCGAGCTGGTGGATGTGGATGCGCGGGACCGCTACGAGCCGTTGGATTTCTGGGATCCCATCATGCTGCGCCCTGGCCGCGGCCTGGTCCTGGATCCCGCGGATTTCTACGTGCTTGCCACCCGCGAGGCGGTGATGGTGCCGCCGGACCACGCCGCCGAGATGATGGCCTATGATACCCAGGTGGGCGAGTTCCGGGTCCACTACGCCGGCTTCTTCGATCCCGGCTTCGGCTATGACCCGGCCGGCGGGCAGGGGAGCCGGGCCGTTCTCGAGGTGCGCTCCCGCGACGTGCCCTTCGTGCTCGAGCATGGCCAGACCGTCGGCTGGCTGCGCTATGAGCGTCTCGCCGCACCCCCCGACCGCCTCTACGGCATGCCGCTCGGCTCCCACTATCAGGGCCAGGGCCTGCAGCTCGGCCGCCAGTTCAAGCCGGTGACGGGGATCTAGGAGTTCTCCTGGCTCGTCGTGGCCGGGACACGCCCGGGCGTGACGAGAACTTGAGGCAAGAGGCCCGCGTGCTTTGACCGCAGGCCCACCGCCTTGCCCCGCTGCCTGCGGATGGCTACTGTCCCGGCCTCCCCATTCCCTCCCATTCCAGGAGCTTCGGATGTCAGCCGCATTGTCCCTCGAGAACTTCCGGGCGCAGGCCGCGGGCCTCACCTATCGCAGCCAGGCCTTCATCAACGGCAAATATGTGTCGGCCGCCTCGGGCAAGACCTTCGACAACATCAACCCGGCCACGGGCAAGGTCATCAACCAAGTGGCATCCGGCGACAAGGAGGATGTCGACCGCGCCGTTGCCGCCGCCCGCGCCGCCTTCGAGAAGGGGAGCTGGGCGAACATGGCGCCCTCGGATCGCAAGAAGGTCCTGATCCGCTTCGCCGATCTGATCGACAAGCATAACGACGAGCTGGCGCTGCTCG
>DATBBO010000048.1:0-1605 GCA_036270995.1 Dongiaceae bacterium
CGTCGCAGGGCCGCCGAGCTGAAAGCGGCCGCAACCAGGAAGCGAGAAACATCCCAGGATAGTTCCGGGGCGGCAGAGTTCGATCGCGGCACTTCCGCCTTCGATGCTGCTCGGATGGCCGATCTCCCAGATGCTGGCGCCGCCGCCGACGCCTTCGAGGAGCGCGCAGCGCTCGTCGAATTCGATGCTGGAATCCCCCGCGCCTGGGCGGAGGGGTTCGCCGCATTGCAACGCGCCCAGCCCCCCGACTGGGCGCTCCGGCGCCCCGGCACGTGGCCCGCTCTCATCAATGCCGTGGGCCTGTTCCTCGATCACTGGGGACGCCAGGCCGCAGAGCTGGGTTGGGATCCGACCGACCTGTTCGGCGCGCAGCAGGCTACGCCGCTGGCCCGCATCGACCAGCAGGGGCTCGCCTTCTTCCTCCGCGAGGGATGCTCGGTCCTCGGCATAACGGCCCAGGGAGCGACCATTCGGCGTCCGTCAGGCATTGTGCAGACCTTCGCCAAGCGTTCCAAAGATGCCCGGGAGCCGCGTACCGTTCCGATCTGGGAGCTCGTCGCCGGCGGAGGCGGTGGGCCATGATTCCCGCGGGCTTTGGCATTGTAAGAGTGTCGCGAAGGGCTTGGGAGCAGTGCCTGAAGCGGCGCCAAAAGATGGTGCCCCGCCTGGCGAATTGCGCCGTTTGAAAAAATAGGCTCGAAACAGGATCAGGCGGCCAAAACCCGCCCAAAACAGGGCGATAAGCCATAGGTGGCGTCATGACCCGCAACCGCATTTGCCGAGAAGCCATCCAGCAGGCCGAGGACGAGATCAATCAGATCCATGAGGCCATCCATGAGTGATGAATGGGAACGCCGTGAAGCGGCGCAGACGGATATCTACTGATGGTGGCAGAGCCACCTTCATGAACTCGAGATAGCCGCCGCGCTCGATGAGGCCGAGAGGATCGCCAGGCGCGCGGAGCAGAATAGGATAGAGGGGCAGCTCGATCTGTTTGGAGGAAACTAGCCCATGAACGACGCGGCGAAATGGGGGTTGTTCGACCTGTTGAAGACGCTGGATACCATCCATGGCGGCCGGTATCACGAGGCGTTCGCGCGCATCGCCCAGGGCCTCGGCCTCGCGCTCCCGGTCGTGCCTCCGCCCCCTGATCCTCCCCCTGGCGGCGAGGCGGAGGCGGATTCCGAGGCGGATTCGTGCGCCAAGGGATGCCTGAAGGACCCCCCTGCGGTCCTGAGCCGCGACCGCGGCCAGCGGCATGGGCAGATCTCGGGCGGGGTGCCTGAGGTCAAGCGGGAGAGCGAGCAGGACCGCGTGTATCGGTTCCTGTCGGCCCAGACAGAGCCGGTCGGCCTCACCCGGATCATCGCCGAACTCGGCATCAAGCGGTGGACCGTCACGAGCACCCTCTACCGGCTCCTGAAAAGGGGCAGCATCGAGCATCCCGGCCGCGATGCCTGGCAGATCCGAAGCGCCGGTTGAGAACTCATTGCACAACTGCACAACTTCGATGCCGCGTGGGGGGGCGGCGCCATCCGGAGGGCGCGCCTGTGAGCGCGGCTGAAACCCTGAAGGCGGCACGCGCTGCCGGCATCCGGCTCGTGG
>DATBBO010000049.1:0-6411 GCA_036270995.1 Dongiaceae bacterium
GTGCCGGCGCTGACGCCCTTCGGGGCCGAGCTTGCCGTCGACAGGCCGGCCTTCCTCGGCTTCTGCCGCTGGCTGCTGGAGGAAGGGGCCAACGGCCTTGCCGTGTTCGGGACCACCAGCGAGGCCAATTCCCTCTCGGTAGCCGAACGGCGCAGCCTGCTGGAGGAACTGGTGGAGAAGGGCATTCCGGCGACGCGCCTGATGCCGGGTACCGGCGCCAGCAACCTGCCCGATGCGGTGGAGCTGACGCGCCACGCGGTCGTGACCGGCGCGCCCGGTGTCCTGCTGCTGCCGCCCTTCTACTACAAGAACGTGCCGGAGGACGGCGTCTTCGCCTATTACGCAGAGGTGATCGAGCGGGTCGGCGATCGGCGCCTCAAGGTCTTTCTCTACCACATCCCCCAGATGTCTGGCGTTCCCATCACGCACGGCCTCATCGCCCGGCTGGTGAAGGCCTATGGGCCGGTGATCGCGGGCCTCAAGGACAGCTCGGGAAGCTGGGAGTCGACGGCGGGCTTCCTCAAGGAATTCCCCGATCTCGCCATCTTCCCGGCCTCGGAGCGCATTGTGGTCCAGGGCCTCGCTGCCGGTGCTGCGGGCTGCATCAGCGCCTCGGCGAACTTCCAGGTCGGCGATATCCGCAGGCTCATCGATAGCGGCGAGGGCAATGAAATCGTCTCTCGGGTCCGGGGCGTTTTCGAGAAGGTCCCCCTGATTCCCGCGCTCAAGGCCGCCATAGCCCATCGCCTCGGCAATGCAGGCTGGCGCGCGACCCGACCGCCGCTGGCGCCGCTGCCCGAGGCCCAGGTCAAGGAACTGATCGAAGCGCTGGCTCAAGCGCGCAATTGAAGGGCCGACGAGAAGAATATGGAAAGCCACGCAAGGGTTGTCGTCATCGGCGGCGGGGTCACCGGCTGCGCCATCCTCTATCACCTGGCCAAAATGGGCTGGCGCGACGTCATGCTGCTGGAGCGCCAGGAGCTGACCTCCGGCTCCTCCTGGCATGCGGCGGGCAGCCTCTTCGCCCTTACCAGCCCGTCCAACGCGGCGATCCTGCAGAAATACACCATCGGCCTCTATCCGGAGCTCGAAGCCGAGAGCGGCCAGTCCTGCGGCTACCACCCGGTGGGCGGCATACATCTCGCGCGTACCGAGGATCAGGTCATGGCGCTGCGCCTGCTGCACAGCCGCGGCAAGCGCAATGGCATCGAGTCCGAGTTCATTTCCATTGCCGAGGCGCAGCGCATCGCCCCCATCCTCAAGACCGACGGCATCAAGGCGGTGCTGCACGAGCCTCTGAAGGGCTATTGCGATCCGGCCAGCGTAACGCAGGCCTATGCGAAGGCGGCCCGCGATCTCGGCGCCAAGGTCCATCGCTTCACGCCGGTGACCGCCACGCGCCAGCTTCCCAGCGGCGAATGGGAGGTCGAGACGCCGGCGGGCAATATCCGCTGCGAATACCTGGTCAACGCCGCGGGGCTCTGGGCGCGGGAGGTGGCAGCACTGGCGGGAATCGACCTGCCGCTGATGCCGGTCGAGCATCATTACATGGTGACGGAGACGATCCCCGAGATCGCCGCCTTCGAGGGCGAGATCCCCAATATCTCCGAGCCCAGCGGCGGCTATTACTGCCGCCAGGAGGGAAAGGGCCTACTGCTCGGTGCTTACGAGGCCCACTGCGTCCATTGGTCGGAAGACGGCACGCCCAAGGATTTCGGCCATGAGCTGCTGCCCAACGACATCTCCCGCATGGAGGAGAATCTGGGACGCGCCGTGCAGTCCATGCCTTGCCTGGAAAGCGCCGGCATCAAGCGCATCATCAACGGGCCGATGATCTTCTCGCCGGATCTGGGCCCGCTGCTCGGACCCTATCCCGGCCTCAAGAATTACTTCTGTGCCTGCGGCGTGATGAGCGGCTTCAACCAGGGCGGCGGCATCGGCCGCACGCTCGCCGAATGGATGATCGAGGGGGAGCCGAGCCTCGATATCTTCTTCTGGGATGTGGCCCGCTTCGGCGACTGGGCGGGCAAGCGCTTCACCAAGGCGCGCACGAAGTATTTCTACGAGCACCGCACCGACATCATCTACCCCTTCCAGGAATTCGCCGCCGGCCGGCCGATCCGCACCTATCCGATCCATGACCGCGTCACCAAGGCCGGTGCGGTCTTCGGATTCAACTACGGCTTCGAGTTTCCGCTCTGGTATGCGCGGCGGCAGGATTCCCAGGAGGACCGCTACGGCTTCAATCGCGGCAACTGGTTCGAGGCGGTGGGCGAGGAATGCCGGGCGCTCGCCGAGCAGGTGGGCCTGCTGGAGATTTCGACCTTCGCCAAGTACCAGGTTTCCGGCCCGGGAGCCGCGACCTGGCTCGACCGGCTGTTGGCCAACCGCCTGCCGAAGCCGGGCAAGACGGTCCTCGCCCCGATGCTGAGCCCGATGGGCCGGTTGCTGGGCGATTTCACCGTCTCACGCCTGGCCGAGGACCGGTTCATGATCCTGGGCTCGGGCCCTGCCCAGCGCTTCCATATGCGCTATTTCGAATCCCGGCTTCCCGGCGATGGCTCGGTCAAAGTGGAAAATCTCAGCGCCCGCTGGTGCGGCCTGCACATTGCGGGTCCGAAGGCGCGCAGCCTCCTCCAAGCGGTGGCAGAGGGCGAGACCGGCGCCAATGCCTTCCCCTTTCTCTCGGTCCGCGAAATGGCGGTCGGCCCCTGCCCGAAGGCCGTCGTGGTGCGCATCTCCTTCACCGGCGAGCTGGGCTATGAGATCTACATGCCGGCTGAATACCAGCGCAGCATCTATGACGAACTCTGGAGCAAGGGCGCCGATCTGGGCTTGCGCCATGTCGGCTCGCGCGCGCTGCTGGCTTGCCGCATCGAGAAAGGCTTCGCGAGCTGGGGCGCGGACCTCACCTCCGATTACAGCCCCTTCGAGTCGAACCTCGGCCGCTTCGTCCGGCTTGACAAGGGCGATTTCATCGGCCGCGAGGCCGCGGCAGCCGACGCGAAGGCGGGCCCGCGGGAGCGCCTGGCGAGCTTCGCCATCGAGCCCAACGGCGCCGATGCCGATTGCTTCGGCGGCGAGGCCGTCTATCGCGACGGCAAGCTCGCGGGCTACGTCACCTCCGGCAGCTATGGCCACCGCACCGGCCAGAGCCTGGCGCTAGGCTATGTGAAGCCGCCCTTCTTCGAGGATGGCGCGGCCCTCGAGGTCGAGGTTCTGGGCGAGCGGCGGCCGGCGCGGCTCTCGGCCAGCTCGCTCTATGATCCCGAGGGCGAGAAGCTGCGGCAGTGAGGCTGTTATGGAAGAAGCGACCAGGATGAGCGGCACGCGGCTTTCTCGTCGCCCGCGACGCTCGCGCGAGAGTCATCGTCTCGGCGCTGCCCTGCTCGGCGCGCCCCCCATCCGCAATTCGCTGAAGCCCATCGAGGTCCTGAGCGAGGATCAGATCGCCGCCATCGACGAGGCATCGCTCACCCTGCTGCAGGAAATCGGCATCGAGTTCATGGGACCGGCAGCGCGCGACCTCTTGCGCAAGGCCGGCGCCAAGGTCGATGACGGGACGGGTCTGGTCCGCATTCCACGGGAGCTGATCGCCGAGGGCCTGAAGACCGCCCCATCC
Organism: Dongiaceae bacterium; assembly: GCA_036270995.1. GTDB lineage: Bacteria > Pseudomonadota > Alphaproteobacteria > Dongiales > Dongiaceae > DASXQK01. The sequence goes on from DATBBO010000049.1 coordinate 3,623, forward strand.
AGCTTCGTCCTGACCCCACGCAATCCCGAGCGCCGGGTCCATGTGGGTGGCAATCACATCTCCTTCGGCCTGGTGGCCGGCCCACCCAATGTTCATGACTGCGTCAACGGCCGCCGTTCGGGCAACTACCACGACTATTGCACCATCATCAAGCTCGCCCAGAGCTTCGACATCATCCATTTCATCGGCAATCAGCCGACCCCGCCCATCGAGCTGCCGGTGGCGACCCGCCATCTCGACTGCTACCTCGCCAATGTCACCTACGCCGACAAGGTTTATCACTGCACGGCGATCGGCCGCGATCGCGCGCTCGATGGCATCGACATCATGGCGATCTCCCGCGGCAAGACGCGGGAGGAGATTCTCGACGACCCCTCGGTCATCACCATCATCTCGGTCAACTCGCCCCGGCGCTTCGATCAGGCGATGAGCGACGGGCTCATGGCCATGTCGGAGCATGGCCAGGCGGTGGCGGTCACGCCCTTCACCTTGATGGGCGCCATGACGCCGGTGACCATGGCGGCGGCGCTGACCCAGCAGAATGCCGAGGCGCTCGCGGGGATCCTGTTGACCCAGCTGACGCGGCCGGGCGCGCCGGTGGTCTATGGCGCCTTTACCTCCAATGTCGATATGCGCAGCGGTGCACCCGCCTTCGGCACGCCGGAGAACAGCCGCGCGACCATCGCCGCCGGCCAGCTCGCGCGCTTCTACAAGCTCCCCTATCGCGCCAGCAATTCCAGCGCCAGCAATGCGGTCGATGCGCAGGCAGCCTATGAATCGGAGATGTCCATCTGGGCCGCGGTGATGGGCCACGCCAATCTCGTCTATCACGGCGCCGGCTGGATGGAGGGCGGTCTGACCGCCTCCTTCGAGAAGATCGTCCTCGATGTCGAGATGCTGCAGATGATGGCCGAGACCATCAAGCCCATGGACATCAGCGCGCAAGAGCTGGCCGAGGGGCTGGAGACCATCGCCAGCGTGCCCACCGGCGGGCATTTCTTCGGCACGTCCCATACGCTGGCACGCTACGAAACGGCCTTCTATCAGCCTCTCGTCTCCAACTGGCAGAACTACGAGAACTGGGAGCTGGCCGGCGGGCTCGATGCGACCCAGCGCGCGACCCGGATCTGGCAGGCCGCGCTCGAAGCCTACGAGCCGCCGCCGCTGGACCCCGCCATCGCCGAAGCCCTCCAGGCCTTCGTCGCCCGGCGGCGGGAAGAGCTGAAGTTCGTCGATCATTGAGGGGGCAGTAATGTTTGACCGCGCCGTAGTTTCCCCTCTCCCGCTTCAAAGCGCGGGAGAGGGAAGAGGCATCTTCTGATGCCCGCCAAATCCGACCTCATCATCCGCAATGGCACGGTGGCGACGGCCAGCGACCTCTTCCGCTGCGACATCGCCATCCGCGACGGCAGCATCGTCGCCCTTGGCGATGACCTCGGCAGGGCGGAAGAGACGATCGACGCCGCGGGCTTGCTGATCACCCCTGGCGGCATCGACAGCCATTGCCATATGGACCAGCAGGCCTGGGAAGGGCAGGAGACCTGCGACGATTTCCGCTCCGGCACCCGCTCGGCCGCCTGCGGCGGCACGACAACGGTGATCCCCTTCGCCATGCCGTTGCGCGGCCAATCGCTGCGCGCCGTTGTCGAGGACTATCACGCCCGCGCCAAGGGCAAGACCCTCATCGACTATGCCTTCCATCTTGTGGTCAGCGGTCCGACGCCACAGGTACTGGGCCAGGACCTGCCGGCCCTCATCCATGACGGCTGCACCTCCTTCAAGATCTATCTCACCTATGAGGGGCTGGCCCTCAACGACCACGAGACCATGGAGGTGCTGGACCTCGCACGGCGCGAGCGCGCCATGGTCATGGTCCATGCGGAGAACGATGGGGTCGTGCGCTGGCTGACCGACCGCCTGCTGCAATCCGGCAAGACCGAGATCAAGTACCATCTGGCGGCTCACCCCGCCGCCGGCGATCGCGAGGCAACCCATCGGGCCATCACCTTCTCCGAGCTCACCGGCGTGCCGATCCTCATCACCCATGTCTCCCATCAGGCCGCTGCCGAGCAGATTCGCTGGGCCCAGGGCCGTGGCCTGAAGATCTATGGCGAGACCTGCCCGCAATATCTCTTCCTCTCCGCCGAGGACATCGAGACCCATGGCATGGAGGGGGCGAAATGCATCTGCACCCCGCCGCCACGGGAGAAGGCCAACCAGGCGCATATGTGGCAGGGCATCCAGAACGGCACCTTCCAGGTTTTCTCCTCCGACCATTCCGCGCATCGCTACACCGAGAAGATCAAAGGCGGGCCCTCGGCACCTTTCACCTCCGTGGCGCTGGGCGTGCCCGGGATCGAGCTGCGCATGCCGCTGCTCATGTCCGAGGGGGTCGGCAAGGGGCGGATCGATCTGCAGCAGTTCGTGGCGCTCACCGCCACCAATGCGGCGCGGATCTACGGCCTCTACCCGCGCAAAGGCAGCATCGCCATCGGCGCCGATGCCGATCTGGTGCTGTGGGACATGGAGCGAGAGTGGGTCGTGCGGCACGGGCTGCTGCACGACAATTGCGACTACACCCCCTATGAGGGCATGGCCCTCAAGGGCTTTCCGGTGCGAACGATCTCGCGCGGCGAGACGGTCTGGCAAGATGGCGAGGTCAAAGGCGAGGCGGGGCGCGGCCGCTATCTCGCCTGCGATCTGCCCGAGCCGCCGCGGCCGTGAACACCGCGGGGCAGGCTCGGCTTGAGGGGCGCGTCATCCTCGTGACCGGCGCCGGCAAGGGAATC
>DATBBO010000050.1:0-2204 GCA_036270995.1 Dongiaceae bacterium
CGTCATCATCCGGCACTTGTCCCGACCGCCGTCGCGATGCGAGGCTTGCCCCTCCCCATCGCGGAGCCCGGCCATGGCCTATGATCCCAACAACATCTTCGCCCGAATCCTGCGCGGCGAGATTCCCTGCAAGAAGGTCTATGAGGATGAGCATGTCCTCGCCTTCCACGACATCCATCCCCAGGCGAAGGTGCATGTGCTGGTGATCCCGAAGGGTGCCTACGTCTCCAGCGAGGATTTCAGCGCCAAGGCATCGGAATCCGAGATCGCCGGCTTCATCCGCGCTGTGGGCCGGGTGGCGCACGAGCTGGGACTCTCCGAGAGCGGCTATCGCCTGATCGCCAACCACGGCGCCGATTCGCACTCCGAGGTTCCCCACCTCCATGTGCACATCCTCGGCGGCCAGCGCCTGGGCCGGCTGGTCCAGCCGCTGTAGCTCGCGGCATGCCGTCCGCACGGCCCTGCCGAGGGGCAGGCGTGGCTGTAAATCCGCTGTATTAACAGCCTGCGCTAGGCTGGACACTGAGATCAGCGCAACAAAAAGCCTTTCCCGATCTCGTCCCCGGGCTCGAGCGTGAAGCTGGCCCGGCCGGTGTAGTGAGCCTTGCCCCCGACCTCGACGGTCACGGCCCCGAAGCTGCCGGCGCGGGTCGTCTCCACGGCCTTGCCGGTGAAGATCGCCCCGGTGACGCTCTCGAAGCGCCGGACCTGGCCGAGCCCGATCAGGCCGCGGGCATGCTGGAGGGCAATCCGCGCCGTGACGCCGCTGCCGGTGGGGCTGCGGTCCACCTCGCGGGCGGCGAAGACGCAGATATTGGCGCTGGGCGCCTCGTCGTAGGCGTCGGCCCCATCGGTCAGGATGGTGCCGTAGAGGAAGGCGAGGTCGGGATCGTCGGGATGGGAGAGCGGGATCTGCTTCTTGGCCGCCTCGGTCACCGCGCTCGCCGCATCCACCAGATCGCGCGTGGCGGAGCGGCGCACATCGAGGCCGAAGCGCGCCGCCGGCAGCAGGGCATAGAAGGCGCCGCCATAGCCGATATCGACCGTGACGGGCCCCAGCCCCGGCACCTCCACCCGCGCATCGAGAGCGAAGGCGAAGGCCGGCACGCTTCTGAAGCGGACAGCGCCGTCCGAGGCCACGAATGCCTCCACCAGCCCGCAGGGGCATTGGATGGCGATCCGGGTTTCCCCCTCCTTCCTGGACACGATCCCCTGGTCCACCGCAAAGCGGCCCAGCGCGATCACCGCATGGCCGCACATGGTGGAGTAGCCCTCGTTGTGGATGAAAAGCACGGCGAGATCGGCACCCGGCAGATCGGGCTCGACGGGCAGCACGCCATACATGTCGAAATGGCCGCGCGGCTCGAACATCAGCAGGCGCCGCAGGTGATCGAGATGCGCCTGGGCATGGCGCCGCTTCGCGAGGATCGTGGCCCCGGGGATCGGTGGATACCCGCCCACCACGAGGCGCACCGGCTCGCCGCCGGTATGCATCTCGACGGTCTGGATTTCATCCTTCATGGCTGGCGAATTTCTTCCTTTCGCGAGATGACGGGCAGAGGGTGAACGGCGAGAGCTGTTTCACGCCAGCCCGCAGGTGCTGAGCACCATGCGCTGCAGCAGAGCCGAAGCAGTCTCGAAATCGCTCGCCTTCAGCCGGCGGCGGTCCAGCAGGACGGCCACCTGGACCTCAAAATCGGCATAGGTCTGGGTCGCCGCCCAGATGATGAAGAAAAGATGCTTGGGCTCCACCTTCGCCATGCGGCCGGCGGCGATCCAGCCCTCGATGACCGCGCTCTTGGCTTCGAGCCAGGTCTTGAGATCGCCCTTGAGGCGCCGGCGGACCCGGGCCGCGCCGTGGAGAATCTCGTTGGCGAAGACCTTGGAAGCCTGGGGCCGCCTGCGGGAGAAGTCGATCTTGGCCGCGATGTAGTCCGAGAGGGCCGCTTTCGGATCGGCCCCAGGCCGGATCGCCTCGGCAGTCTCGATCCACAGCGCCAGGATCTCGTCCAGGACGCGGGTGTAAAGCGCCTCCTTGGTGCGGAAGTAGTAGTGCAGATTGGCCTTGGGCATGCCGGCCAACTTGGCGATGGCCGAGGTCGTCGCGGCGGCGAAGCCTTGCTCGGCAAAGACCTTCTCTGCCGCCGCCAGGATCTTCGCCTCGTTCTGTCGGCGCTTCCAGCCGATCGCCCGTTTCATCCCCT
>DATBBO010000051.1:0-3904 GCA_036270995.1 Dongiaceae bacterium
CCCGCAACCTCGCCCGGATTCGCCAGTGCCGCCAGGATCTCCGCCTTGAGCGGTGCCTCGATCCATTCATCGGCGTCGAGCGCCAGCACCCACTCGCCCGTCGCCTGCTCCAGCGCCCGCTGCTTCTGGGCGGAGAAGCCGGGGAAATCCTCGGTGACGGTGACGCGGCAGCCCGCCGCCTCGGCGATGGCAACCGTCTCGTCGCGGCTCAGATTGTCGAAGAGGATCTTCTCGTCGACGAAATCTGTGGACTTCAGGCAGCGTGCGAGAGTGCGGGCATTGTCCTTGGTGATGACGATGAGGGAGAGCCGCGGACGGGAGCGGTTTTCAGTCAAGCGGACTCGCTTCCGCCATCCGGGAGGAACACAGCGTCATGGGTGGAGAGAGATGTCGTGCTCATGGCCGGCCATCATACAGTATGAAACGGGCGGGCAGGCTAGAGGTGACGGGGCGAGGGATATCGGGCCGGCCAGCTACTTTGCCGGCTTCTCGCCGAACAGATTGCGGATCACCACGAAGAATGTGGGCGTGAAGAGCAGGCCGAAGCCGGTCACCCCTAGCATGCCGAAGAACACCGCCGTGCCCAGGGCCTGTCGCATCTCGGCGCCTGCGCCTACGGCGATCGCCAGCGGCAGCACGCCGAAGATGAAGGCGAAGGAGGTCATGAGAATGGGCCGGAGGCGAACCCGCGCCGCCTCGATCGCCGCTTCGGCGCGCGGACGGCCCTCCTCCTCCCCCTGGCGGGCGAACTCCACGATCAGGATGGCGTTCTTGGCCGCAAGCCCGACCAGCACGATGAAGCCGACCTGGGCCAGGATATCGACATCCATGCCGCGGTAGAGCAGACCCGAGACGGCGGCCAGCAGGCACATGGGCACGATGAGGATGACCGAGAGCGGCAGCGACCAGCTCTCATACTGCGCCGCCAGCACGAGGAAGACGAAGACGACCGAGGCTGCGAAGACGAAGAGCCCGGTATTGCCCGCGAGCTTCTCCTGGTAGGCGAGCTCGGTCCATTCGAAGCCGAGGCCGTCGGGCAGGCGGTCGGCCGCCAGGCGCTCCATCGCCGCGAGGGCCTGGCCGGTGGAATAGCCCGGGGCGGCCGATCCCTGGACCTCGCCGGCGGGATAGAGGTTGTAGCGCGGCAGGCGGTAGGGGCCGGTGCGATTCTCGAATGTGGCGACCGAGCCCAGGGGCACCATCTGGCCCCTCTCGTTGCGCGCCTTGTAGTCGGAGACCTCGGGGATGCCCCGGCGATAGGGGCCGTCGGCCTGGACCAGCACCTGATAGGTGCGGCCGAGATAGTTGAACTGGTTGACATAGGAGGAGCCGAGATAGACCTCCAGCGCCTCGAAGACCAGGTCGGGCGTCACCCCCAGCTTCTCGGCCCGGACGCGGTCGATATTGGCGTAGACGACGGGCGTGCCGGTGTTGAACACCGAGAAGACGCCGGCGAGCTCGGGCTGCTGATTGGCTGCGCCAATCAGGTCGCGGATGGCGGCGTCGAGCTCGGTCAGGCCGCGGCCGCGCTTGTCCTCCACCATCAATTTGAAGCCGCCGGCCGTGCCGATGCCGCGCACGGGCGGGGGCGAGATGGTGATGATGAAGGCGTCCTGGATCGAGCCCAGCTCGGCCTGGAGATTGGCCAGTATCTTGGGCCCCGACAGGCCCTCGGCGGCGCGCTCCCGAAAGGGCGCCAGGACCGAGAAGATGGCGGCGGCGTTGGGGGCGTTGGTGAGGGTAGCGCCGTCGAGCCCGGCGAAGGGCACCGAATGGACGATGCCCTTGGTCTTGAGGATGATCTCGGAGGCCCGGCGTACCACGGCGTCGGTCCTCGCCAGGGAGGAGCCGGGCGGAAGCTGGATGACGGTGATGAGATAGCCCTGGTCCTGGGGCGGGATGAAGCCGGTCGGCGCGCGGCCGAACTGCCAGGCGGTCAGCGCCACGAGTCCGGCATAAACGAGGAGCACGAGCACCGCCACGCGGATGAGGCCGCGGGTCAGCGCGCCGTAGCCGTGGGAGAGCTTGTCGAAGGCCCAGTTGAAGCCTCGGAAGAAGCCGCGGATAAGGCGGACCGGCAGAATCGGCCGGCGCTGCCGGGCGGCATGGGGCTTCAGCAGGATGGCGCAGAGCGCCGGGCTCAAGGTCAGCGAGATGAGCAGCGAGATGCTGGTTGCCGCGGCGATGGTGACGGCGAACTGGCGGAAGAACTGGCCGGAGATGCCGGAGATGAAGGCCGCGGGTATGAAGACCGCCGCCAGCACCAGGGCGATCGCCACCAGTGCGCCGCCGACCTCGTCCATCGTCTTGTGGGCGGCCTCGCGCGGCGACATGCCTTCGCGCAGGTTGCGCTCGACGTTCTCGACGACGACGATGGCGTCGTCGACCACGATGCCGATGGCCAGCACCAGGCCGAACAGCGACAGGTTGTTGAGGGAGAAGCCCAGCGCGGCCAGGAAGGCGAAGGTGCCGATCAGGGAGACGGGGATGGCGATGATCGGGATGATCGAGGCGCGCCAGGTCTGAAGGAACAGGATCATGACGATGACCACGAGGCCGGCCGCCTCGTAGATCGTCTTGATCACCTCGTTGACGGATTCGGAGATGAACTGGGTCGGGTTGTAGACGATGTCGTAGCGGATGCCGGGCGGGAAGGATTTGGCAAGCTCCGCCATCGTCGCCTCGACGCGATGGGCCGTATCGAGGGCGTTCGTGCCGGGCTGCTGGAAGATGCCCAGGGGCACCGCGGTACGGTGGTCGAGATATCCGTTGACGCTGTAGTCCTGGGCCGCGAGCTCGACCCGCCCTATGTCCGAGAGCCGGGTCACGCGGCCCTGGGAATCGGTGTTGATGACGATATTGGCGAATTGCCGCGGGTCGACCAGGCGCCCCAGCGTCTCGACATTGAGCTGGAAATCGCCTTGCCGGGGGATCGGCGGCTGGTCGAGGACGCCGGAGGAGACCTGGACGTTCTGGGCCCGGATCGCCGTCACCACATCGCCCGCGGTGAGGTTATGGGCCGCCAGGCGGTTCGGATTGACCCAGACCCGCATGGCATAGTCGCGGGCGCCGAAGATGACCACATCCCCCACGCCCTCGAGGCGCGCCAGCACATCCTTGATCTGCAGGGTCGCGTAGTTCGAGATGTAGAGCTGGTCGCGCGAGCCGTCGGGAGAGCTGAGATGCACGACCATCAGCATGTCGGGCGAGTTCTTCTTCACCGTCACGCCCTCGCGCACCACGTCTTCGGGCAGCTGGGAGAGCGCGATGGAGACGCGGTTCTGGACCAGCACCTGGGCGATGTCGAGATCGGTGCCGAGCTTGAAGGTGATGGTGAGGTTGAGGTTCCCGTCCCCCGTGGCCTGTGAGACCATGTAGAGCATGTTCTCGACGCCGTTGATCTGCTGCTCCAGCGGCGTGGCGACGCTGTCGCTCACCACCTGGGCCGAGGCGCCGGGATAGCTGGTCTTGACCACGACGGTCGGGGGTGCGACCTCCGGATACTGGGAGACCGGCAGGGTGAAATAGGCGAAGCCGCCGATGAGCGTGATGAAGATCGAGATGACCGCGGCGAAGATCGGCCGGTCGATGAAGAAATGCGAAAGCTTCATGCAGCCGGCCCCTGTCGGGACGGTGATTCGCCGACCGCGATCCCTCTCCTCTCGTCATGCTCGGGCTTGTCCCGAGCATCCACGTCTTGCGGTGGTTCCCCGCGGAGGAATGGCGATAGAGCTAGGTCAACCGCCTCATCGACGGCAGGCAAACTCGTGGATGGTCGGCCTTCGCCGACCATGACGACAGAGAGGATGGGGCGGGCCCCCCGCTTCCTTCCCGTCATTCCCGCGAAAGCGGGAATCCAGGGCGAGCGGCGGGATTCATGCCCCTGGATCCCCGCTTTCGCGGG
>DATBBO010000052.1:0-1777 GCA_036270995.1 Dongiaceae bacterium
GCATCAGGCCGAGGGGATGCTCGGTTAGCGCCGGATCACCGCCGGCGGCCAGCGCCTGGCGCCGGACCTGCTGCTCCGGCGTTCCCTCATCGATGCTCGGTCGGTCGAACCGCGGCCGGCCGCGCTTGCGCCATGCGCCCGTCATCGCCTATTCCTCGACCTCGAGGCCCATGGCCCAGCGCTTGGCCCATTCGATGAGCCAGAGAGCCCGCTCGGCGGTCATCTCGCTGTTGATCACCTCGAACTCGCCCTCGGCCGTGATGCCGATCCCGATCACCTCCTGCCATTCGAGCTTCGCGAGCTCGCCCACTGCCTGGTCCGGTCGGAGGGTCTCCGAAGGAGGCAGATCGATCACCAGAGCCATGCTCATTCTCCTGTCGTGCGCGTCTCGGCTGAGGCCATCGGGAATTCGGCGGCACCGGCGCGCCATTCCTCCGATTCCTTGCAGTCCCGGCAGATCCGCTCATGGGCGCCGGCGCTGGCGAAGGTTTTGCGGCAGCAGAGGCAGGGGCGGGAGGAGGTGCCGGACCAGCGAGGATCAATGTATTTTGCGGTCATAAGTTTACGCTAAGCGTAAATTGGTGTTTCGTCAACCGCAAAACTTGTGGATATTTCCGGGAATTTGCGTACAATAGGGTCATGTCCGAGGTTTCCCAAGCTGCCCGCCGCTTGAAGCTCCTGCGAGAGCGCTCCGGGCTTTCCATGCGCGCGGTCTCCGAAGCGCTGGGCTGGACGCTGACGCGCTACCAGCATTACGAGGACCGCTACCGCCGCGCCTATCTGCCCCTCGATCTGGCCCGCCAGCTGGCCGACACCTTCGCCCCGCGCGGCATACCGGCCGCCGAGGTGCTGGCGTTGGCCGGCGTCGATGCGGCGCCGCAGCCCGCATCCGGGAAGCCGGCGGGGCGCGCCGGGGCCATGCCGCCTCTCGTCGAGATTCCCCCGATACCGCAGCGTGATCTGCCCGTCATGGGGGCGGTGAAGGGCGGGGCGGAGGGTTTCTATTTCAATGAAGGCGAGGCCAAGGAATACGTGATCCGCCCGCCCAGCCTTGTCGGTGTCTCCAATGCCTTCGCTCTCTATGTCGATGGCGAATCCATGGAGCCGCGCTACTACGCCGGCGAGATGCTCTTTGTGAATCCCAACCGGCCCGTCACCCGCCTCTGCTTTGTCGCCGTCGAGCTGGCCGATGGCCAATGCCTGATCAAGCAGTTCGTCCGGCGCAACGATGATCAGCTCGTCCTGGCCCAGTTCAATCCCCCCAAGGAGATTCGCCTTCCCGGGGCCAAGGTGAAGCGGATCTACCGAATCACCGGCTCGGCCGAAGCCGGCTGACCCTCGCCCCGCCGACCTCTGCGCCGTTATTTGCGGTTGACATATTACGTCTATTACGTAATACTACATGATCACCCTCAAGGGAGGAACGATCATGTCCTTTACCGCGCGCGAGCTCAGCGTGCTGGCCTATGCCAACGGCTTCACCCTCTGGCACTATCGGACTGGCGCCGATGATCTCCTCGGTGCCGGCTATTTCGATTCAGCGCAGGAACTGCTGCGCGAGGGCGACCAGATCATCGCCAATACCGGCCGCGCCCCCGGCCGCACTGCGCTTCCCAACATCCTCAATCTCGTGGTGACGCGCGTCGACGACACCGGTGTCGCCGTCGCACGCACGGGCGGCTGAGCCAAGCGCCCTGTCGATCGACGCCTCACACACGGGAGAATTCTCATGGGCCTGCTCGACCTGCTTCTTGGTTCCGGAGACGACACCACAGAT
>DATBBO010000053.1:0-2236 GCA_036270995.1 Dongiaceae bacterium
GCGGATGCGTTTCTCAACAGCCTGGCGAAAATCCTCAGGCTGTCGCCCGTCGTTCCCCTGATCGGCGGCGGGCGGACGAGGCTGCAGCCGATCCATGTCGAGGATGTCGGCGAAGCGGTGCGTCGGTCGCTCCGGAGTCCCGGCGCCGAGGGCAAGACCTATGAGCTCGGCGGAGCGAAGGCCTACAGCCTTCGAGAAATCGTCGAGATGATTGCCGCTCGCCTGGGGCGTCGATGCCGATTCGTGTCGATCCCCTTCGCGCTGGCCTATCCGCTGGCCCGAATGTTGGAGCTTCTCCCCGCCGCACCTCTCACCGTCGCCCAGGTCGACCTGCTTCGCGATGACAACCTTCCGGCCAAAGGCGCGCCGGGGCTGGCGGAGCTGGGCATCACGCCCCGCCATCTCGAAGACACGCTCGCCGAGCTCCCGATCTCTTGACGGGAGCCTACTTCCCCTCTCCCGCCTCGAAGCGCGCGAAAGGGAAGAAGGTTCGTGCCGCCGCGCGAGCCGTGTCCGTCAAGTCGTCGGGTGGCGCAGCCCATCGAGCAGGAAGATCAGGCGCAGCGGAACGGCCGCGCTCTCGCTCGCGGCGAGCCAGAGGGAGGTGAGCTGGCCCATCTTGCGCGGCTGGCGTTGCCAGAGACCCCGGGCATGATCGACGAAGAGCGCGCAGCCCTTAGGGTATCGTTCGTCGAGATCGCGCAGACATTCCTCGGCCGCATCCCAGTTCTGGCCGTAATAGGGCGGGAAGGCGAGGGCATGGCCGAGGGCCGCGAGCAGATCGGGTCCGTCCTTGATGGTGGCGCCGTCGATGGCCGCGCGCGCGAGGCCGTCGCGGGCGATCTCTTCCAGCAAGGCAGGCAGCGCCGAAGCCGGCGCGAAGCGGACCGCGAGGCTCATCTTATCCGCCAGAAGCTGCGGTAGTGGTCGTCGGTGTAATAGGCCTCGCTTTGGCTGCCCGTCACGATGCGCCGGGCGCCGCGATCATGGGAGCCGGGGGTGGGCACGGTGTATTCGTGGTAGTAGCCGAAGGCCTCCTCCGGCAGCAAATGCTCGCGATTGCTGAAGACCGTGCCGTCCTGGCGATAAGGGAAGGGACCGCCGGCATCGATCAGCGCCAGCGTCTTCTCGATCGCGCCGCGTTCCTCCGCGGGATAGCTGTCGAGGGAGACCCGCGTGCCCGCATCCGCCAGGAGGAGGGGCGCAGCCGCGGCGATGGCGCTCGCAAAGACAGGCGCGAGAAAGCCAGCGAGAAGCAGAAGAACCCGCGCGAGGCGGCGGAGCGGAAACACCGGCATGGTCAGCGATTCTCGATGCGGGCAAATGGACCGTCAATGCCGAAGCCGGTAGATTGGGCGCTCTCGAAACCGAAAGCCGATCCCTTGAGCGCAACTCCCCTTCGCGGCCTGCTGTTCGACAAGGACGGCACCATCATCGATTTCTTCGCGACCTGGGCGCCGGCCTATGCCGAGGCGGCGCACCGGCTGGCCGGCGGCGATGCCGCGCTGGCCGAGCGCCTGCTCGTTCTCGGCGGCCATGATCCGGCGACCGGGCGGCTGAAGCCGGAATCGCCGCTCGCCTCGGGCACCAATGCCGAGATCAGCAAGATCTGGGCCGATGCCATCGGCCATGCCGATGTGGCAGGGTTGAACCAAAGCCTTAACAGCTTTTTCAATGCCCATGCGCTGAGCAATGCGCGGCCGGTGACCGACCTGGTCGATCTCTTCGGGCGCCTCAAGAGCCGTGGCTTCAAGCTCGGGCTCGCCACCATGGACAGCGCGGCCGCGGCGGAGTCCCAGCTCCAGGCCTTCGGCGTGCGCCGGCTGATGGATTTCGTCTGCGGCTATGATTCCGGCTTCGGCCACAAGCCCGGGCCGGGCATGGTGGAGGGCTTCTGCCGGGGCACGGGCCTGAAAGCGAGTGAGATCGCCGTCATCGGCGATTCGCCCCATGACCTCGACATGGCGCGAGCCGCGGGCGCGGGCCGCGCCATCGGCGTGCTCACCGGCGTCAGCCCGCGCGAGGTCCTGACCCTGCATGCCGATCTGGTGCTCGAGAGCATCGCGGAATTGGAAACAGTGCTCGAGCTGCCGGGCTGACGGCTGATTTGCTCAGGGGAGCGCCCAACCGCCATCGACCCGGAGAGTCATGCCGGTGACGAGCGAAGCGGCGGGGGAGGCGAGGAAGACGACGGCGCCGGCCACGTCCATCGGGTCGCCGAGCCGGCCGAGAGGGA
>DATBBO010000054.1:0-8769 GCA_036270995.1 Dongiaceae bacterium
GCCTCCTGGGTGGTATAGCCCTGCCGCAGCAGGGTCTTGAGCCGCTTTTCCTGGGGCCCCGTTTGCGCCACATCGCTCTGCGCGGCAGTGACCAGGGACTCGGCGGCGGTCAGCTTGTTCTGAAAGTCGACAGGATCGAGCAGGGCAAGGACGTCACCCTTCGTCACCAGCCCGCCGATGTCGACCTTGCGTTCGATCAGCCGCCCGCCCACCAGGAAGCCGACCGGCGCGCTGTAGCGGGACTCGATGACCCCGGTAGCCTGCCCGCCCAGCTCAGCGGCTTTGAAGTCGGCCTTGACGACGCGCACCATGCGGGGTGGGGGTGGCGGCGCGGGCTCCTCCTTCGAGCACGCGGCAAGACCCGTGACGACAAGAGCCATCGTCAGTGAGATCCAGCGGCGCTGGAATCCGACGAGAGTCCCCACCTAGCCTCCGTCATCACCCGATTTTGTTAGCAGCCACCATGACACCCCAGCAACCCTCTGGCAAGGCAGAGCCTCCCCATCGGCTTCACCCTTTTGAATCCTTCGCCTGCCACGCCCGATAGGCATCGGCGGCGTCCTCTGCCGAATGGAAGATCATCTCGGGGCCGATCCGGGCCGCGAGCCCGGAACGCTCGATCAGTCGCCGAGCCCCCGCATGCAGGCCGGCGACTGCAAGCTTGATGCCATGCGCCGCCAGAGTCGCCCGGGCATCTTCCAGCGCATCGACGGATGTCGTGTCGAGGAAGCCGATGGCGCTGGCGTCGAGCACCAGCCAGAGCGGTGGCGAGGGTGTCCGGGCGACGCTTTTCAACAGCCGATGCTTGACATAGTCCGCATTGAAGAAGACGACCGCCCCTTCGGGCAGATAGATGGTAAGCCCGGGAATCGGCGCGGCATCGGGATGGCGGTGCAGCTTGTAGAGGCCGTCGCGGTTGGGAATGATGCCCAGAATCGCGTCGCGCGGCCGCGAGGCGATCCAGATCAGGTGTCCCAGTGTCGTCAGGACGGCGATGATGACACCCCGCAGCACGCCGAGACTGAGCACGCTCAGAATTCCGATGATGGCGAAGGTGAACTCGATGCGGCTCAGCCGCCACAGCGTCACGAAGCCACGCGTATCGATGAGGTCGAGTGCCGCGGAGATCAGGATAGCGCTGAGCGCGGCGACGGGGAGATAGGCCAGCACGCTCCCGAAGAAGAGCACGGCGGCGGTCAGCGCCGCGGCGGCGACGAGACCGGCAAGCTGCGTCTTGCCGCCGACAGCACAGTTCACGGCGGTGCGGGAATCCGAGCCCGTGACGGGAAACCCGCCTATGAGGCTGGAGGCGATGTTGGCGGCCCCGAAGCCGACCAGCTCGAGATTTGCGTCGACGGCGTATTTGTACTTGAGGCCGAAGCTGCGCGCCGTGACGATGCCGCTGCTGAAGCTGACGATGAGGATGCCGAGGGCGGCGAGGGCGAAGTTATCGAGAGCTAGGCCGCTGGGAATGGCGAAGGATGGACTGGGCAGCCCCTGCGGGATGGCGCCGACCAGAGTGACGCCGAGGCCGCCGAAATCGAGCACCACCGAGAGCAGGGTGCCGAGGACCACGGCGATGAGCGATCCGGGGAGCCCCGGTGCCCAGCGTCGCAGCCCCCGGAGAATCGCCAGCAGTCCGAGCCCGAGGATCACGGTGGGTGGATGTGCGCCGGGGAGCTTCACCACGAAGTCGACGAGAGGTCCAAAGAGGCCCCCGGAAGACAGCGAAAGGCGTGTCAGCTTGCCGAGCTGGCCGATGATCAGGTCGAGAGCGACCCCGGAGAGAAACCCCATGAGGACGGGCTTCGAGAGGAAATTGGCGATGAAGCCGAGCCCAAGGGCGCCGGCGGCGACGCAGGCGATACCTACAACCATGGCAAAGGCCGCGGCGACGGCGATGCGCTCGTCCACGCCCGATATGCCGAGGCCGATGAAGGCGCTGGCAACCATCATGCAGGTCGCCGTATCGGGGCCGACCATGAGCCGGCGCGAGGGGCCGAAGATCGCATAGCCCACCGGCGGCAATATGGCGGCATAGAGCCCGATCTGGGGCGGCAGCCCCATGATCGCCGGATAGGCGACCGCCGTAGGCAGTGCCACGGCCGCGACGGAGAGGCCAGCGACGATATCGAAGCGCAGCCACCGGAGCTGATAACCGCGCAGCTGTTCCCAGAGGGGTACAAATCGCTCCAACGCCATACGCCAGTGTAGCATTTGTTACGCTCTTTTGACGCGGAATGACGGCTTGATCTTCACCGTCGGTGGAGAAACTATGGCGCGCCATGAGCGGCACGATCCTCGTCCTCAACGCGGGCAGTTCCAGCATCAAGTTTCAGCTCTTCGCGCTGGAGGCAGGCGAGGGGTTGGAGCGGCGCATCAAAGGCGAGGTCGAAGGGATCGGCAGCCATCCGCGCATGCGCGCGCAGGGCAAGGACAGTGAGACCCTGGTCGAGACCGCATGGGAGACGGCTGGGCAGGAGGATGCTGCCACCGCGCTCGATCACGTCCTCGACTGGCTCACCAAGGAGCTCGAAGGCGAGACTCCGACCGTCATCGGTCACCGGGTCGTTCATGGTGGCACGCGATTCACGAAGCCGATTCTCATCGATGAGGATGTCATCGCGGCATTGGAGGCGTTGGTTCCTCTGGCGCCGCTGCATCAGCCCGGCAATCTGGCGCCGATCCGCGCGCTCCGCCGCCGGCTGCCGAAACTGCCGCAGGTGGCCTGCTTCGATACGGCCTTCCACCGCAGCCATCCGGAGATCGCCGACCGCTTCGCCATTCCCGAAGCGCTGCATGAGGAGGGGATCCGGCGCTATGGCTTCCACGGCCTGTCCTATGAATATATCGCCGCGGCGCTGGGTGAGGTTGCACCGCCTCTCGCGCTGGGCCGCGTGATCGTGGCCCATCTCGGCAATGGCGCCTCCATCTGTGCGTTGAAGTCAGGGCACAGCATCGATAGCAGCATGTCCTTCACCGCCCTCGACGGCCTGCCCATGGGAACGCGCCCAGGGCAGCTCGATCCGGGGGTGCTGCTTCATCTCGTCGCGACGAAGGGCTGGGATGCGAAGCGCTTGGAACACTTTCTCTATCACGAATGCGGCCTGAAGGGCCTGTCGGGCCTCAGCAACGATATGCGCGACCTGCTGGCCTCCGACGCGCCAGCCGCGCGCCTCGCCGTCGACTATTTCGTCTATCGTGTCGTCCGCGAGGCCGGCGCGCTGGCCGCTGCTCTCGGCGGTCTCGATGGCATCGTCTTCACAGCGGGCATCGGCGAGCGCTCGGCCGAGATCCGGGCACGAGTCTGCAAAGGGCTAGCCTGGCTCGGCCTCGAGCTCGACGAAGGACGCAACCAGCGTCACGGGCCGGAGATGACCAGGCCCGGTTCCCGCGTCTCCGCCTGGACCATCCCGACGGACGAGGAGCGCATGATCGCCCGCCACACCCGTCAGGTTTTGAATCTGTAAGGCAGCAGACTCTAAGGCAGCTGGGCGCGCAGGGTCCGGTCGGAGGAGAGCAGCGGCGTCAGGATCCGACCCAGCTGCGACATAAGCATGGCCAGCGATTGGCTTTGGCTGTCGCTGCCGCCGAGGCTGGAGAGCACGCTCTGCAAATCATTGGCGGGGGGCGGGTACTGCTCCAGATTGACCACGGCATCCGGAGCGATCTTCGCCAAGCGCTTCACCGCCGCGGTCGCCGTGCCCAACCCGCCCAGCTCATCCACCAGGCCGCGGGTCTTGGCATCGGCGCCGGTCCAGATCTGGCCCTTGGCGACCGCATGAACAGCCGCTTTGTTCATATGGCGGCCGGCAGCGACCTTGCTCATGAAATCGTCGTAGATGCGGTCCAGCTCACGCTCCAGGGCGGCCCATTGCTCGGGCGTATAGTCCGTGGTCATGCTTTCCGCCAGCGCATTGGCGCTGCCCGCCACGCTGTCGACATTGATCCCGAGCTTTGCCAGGAGATCCTTGACGACAAACTTGCCGCCGAAGACGCCAATGGAGCCGGTGAGGGTGCCGGGCTCGGCGACGATCGTCGCTGCAGGGGCTGCGACGAAATAGCCGCCGGAAGCGGCGAGGCTCCCCATCGAGACCACCAAGGGCTTCCCTCGCTCACGCGCCCGGGCCACCTCACGCCACACGGCATCGGCGGCGACGTAGGAGCCACCGGGGCTGTCGATGCGGAAGATGATGCCGGCGATCTTCGAATCATCGACTGCATCGTGAAGCGCTTCAGCGACGCTTTGCGCTGCCATGGTGGATCGCCCGAACAGGGGCGCGCCCCGGCCGTGGCCGAGGCTGACCTCGCCGATGCCGTAGATGACGGCAATCTTGGGGGCACTCGAGGGCGGGTCGGGTAAGCCCGCGACATAGTCGGAGAGATCAACGGTGGCGGCGCCCACCCCCGCCCGGCTGAGGGCCTGGCTCTCAGCCTCGTCCCAATAGCCCAGCCGATCCACGAGGGAGGCAGCCTTGGCCGCTTCGGCGCTATAGGGCCCGTCGGCGATCAACTTGCCTGCTGCCCCCGCGTCCAGACGGCGGTTGCGGGCGATCGCGGCCGTCAGCTGCGCCGTCAGGGAATCGACGAGGGCCTGCATATTGTCCCGCTGCGGGGCGGGCATGCTGGCCTGGGTCAGGCTGTTCATCGCGCCCTTGTATTCCTCGCGATGATCCATCTGCGCGCTGATGCCGAGCTTGTCGAGCATATCCTTCAGGAAGGGTACCTGGAGGCTGGCGCCGCTCAGCGACAGGCTGCCGGAGGGCTGCATCCAGATCTCACCCGCCGCCGTCGCCAGCAGATAGCGGCTGTCGGTCTCGCCGCCCTCGTCAAAGCTCTCGGTGAAGGCTATCACCGGCTTGCCGCTACGCCGAAAGCTCGCGATCTCGTCTCCCAGTTCCTGGGCATGGACGAAATCCAATCCGGTCGAGCCCAAGCGGATCAGCACGAGCTTGACGCGATCGTCCGTCGCGGCGGCGTCGAGGGCGCGCAGCGCATCCTGAAGGGTGACCGTCTTGTTCAGGGCGACCCGGGCGAGTGGGCTCTCCGGCAGGGCATCGATCACGCCATTGCCGAGGTCGAAGATCAGCACCGCCGTATCCGGGGTCGGCGCCGCCGTCAGCCGGGCCAGGTGGTTGACCGCCAGGCCGGCCGTGACGGCAAGGGCGATCGTCAGCCCGCCGAGGATCGCCAGCAGGACGATCACGATCTTGCCGAGAATCCGTAGGGCACGCATGCGGCGCTATGATAGCGGCCGCATCGAAGGTGAGAAGGGACAGAATCATTGCCGTCCGAGACCGAGATCGAAATCACGGCGCTAGGGCTGGCGGGGGATGGCATCGGCCATTTCGAAGGCCGGGCTGTCTTCGTCCCCTATGCAGCGCCCGGCGATCGCGTACTCGTCCGTCTTGAGGATGATGGCAAGGGCGGATGGCGGGGGCATATCCTCAGGCGTCTGCAGGACGGTGCCGAGCGGGCGGAGCCCCCTTGTCCGCATTTCGCCGATTGCGGCGGCTGCAGCCTGCAGCATCTGGCCCCGGCGGCCTATCGTCGCTGGAAGCACGGCCTGGTCGAAGAGGCGCTGGCCCGCCGCGGGGTCGAGACGGCGATCGCGCCGCTGTTGGTTCTGCCGCCGGGCGGACGGCGGCGCGCGGTCCTTGCTGCTGAAGCAGGATCGGAAGGGATCACCCTCGGCTTCAACGCCGCCGGCAGCGGCCGGATCGTCGACCTCACCACTTGCCTGCTCCTGACGCCGAGGCTCCAGGCATTCATGGCGCCCCTGCGCCGGGCGCTGAAGCCGGTTCTCAAGCGCCGCGAGCGCGCCGATGCCATGGTGACGGAGACCGAGACCGGCATCGATCTCTGGCTCCAGCAACGCCGACCGCCGGCCGAGGCGGGCCGTAGCTCCCTGATCGATCTCGCCGAGGCGCATGATCTGGCCCGGATCAGCCTCGGCGCCGAGGCCGAGCTCCTGCTCCAGCACCGGCCCCCGCGCGTGCTGTTCGGCAAGACCGGGGTCGCTCTGCCCCCCGGCGCCTTCCTGCAGCCGAGCGCGCTCGGGCAGGCGGCGCTGACCCGCGCCGTGACGACAGTGCTCAAGGGGCATAAGCGGATCGCCGATCTCTATGCCGGCTGTGGCACCTTCACCTTTGCTCTGGCGGAGGTGGCGAAGGTCCATTCCGTTGAAGCCGATCCGTCGGCCCAGGAGGCTCTCGCCACCGCGGCGCGCGGCCTCGATGGCCGCGTCACCGCGGAGCGCCGCGATCTCGCGCGCTCGCCCCTGACACCGGCGGAGCTCGAGCGCTTCGATGCCCTGCTCCTCGATCCGCCGCGGGCCGGCGCCAAGGCACAGGCGGCCGCGATCGCGGCCTCACGCCTCGATCTGGTGGCCTATGTCTCCTGCGATCCCGGGAGCTTTGCCCGCGATGCGCGCCTTCTGATCGATGGCGGCTTCCGCCTGGAGCGTGTGCTGCCCATCGACCAGTTCCCCTGGGCGGCGCATCTCGAGCTCGTGGGCGTATTTCGCCGCTAGAGTCGCCCGCGCCCGTTTTTCTACCGAGTCAACCGCACTGCCCGCGGTGGCGCAGCAGGTGGTCCGCGAGCACGATGGCCATCATCGCCTCGCCCACGGGCACGGCACGGATACCGACGCATGGATCATGGCGGCCCTTGGTCGAGATATCCGTGTCGCCGCCGCCGATATCGACGGTCTTGCGCGGAGTCAGAATCGAGCTCGTCGGCTTGACGGCGAAGCGGGCAACGATGTCCTGGCCGGTGGAGATGCCGCCCAGAATTCCGCCGGCATTGTTGGAGGCGAAGATGACGCCATCGTTGCCTTTGCGCATTTCATCGGCATTGGTCTCACCGGTGAGCGCGGCGGCGGCGAAGCCGGCGCCGATCTCCACCCCCTTTACCGCATTGATGCTCATCATGGCGCTGGCGAGATCGGCATCGAGCTTGCCATAGATGGGTGCGCCTAGCCCCGCCGGCAGGCCGCCGGCGACGACCTCGACGATGGCGCCGGTGGAGGAGCCCGCTTTGCGCAGCCCATCCAGCAGCTCGCTCCAGGGCTCTACCATGGCGGGATCGGGGGAGAAGAAGGCGTTGCGCTCGACCTCCGCCCAATCCCAACGTGCGCGCTCGATCGGCAGTCCGCCGATCTGGATCAGGGCGCCACGGATCGCGGCCGGCTTGCCGATCACGTGTTCGATGACCTTCCGGCCGACGGCGCCGCCGGCCACTCGGCTCGCCGTCTCACGTGCCGAGGAGCGCCCGCCGCCCCGGTAGTCCCTGAGGCCATATTTCACCCAATAGGTGTAGTCGGCATGGCCTGGCCGGAACCTGTCCTTGATCTCGCTATAGTCCTTGGAGCGCTGATCCTCGTTCTCGATCAGGAGGCTGATGGGCGTGCCGGTGGTCAGCCCCTCGAACACGCCGGAGAGGATGCGCACCCGGTCGGGCTCGCGGCGCTGGGTGACGAACCGGGACTGGCCCGGCCGGCGCCGGTCGAGCCAGGGTTGGATATCCGATTCCGACAAGGCGATCCCTGGCGGCGTTCCGTCGACCACGCATCCGATGGCCGGTCCATGGCTCTCGCCCCAGGTGGTGAAGCGGAACAGATGGCCGAAGCTGTTGTGGGACAAGCCTCAGTCCTTCGGGTCGAAGTTCGCCAGCATCCCCTTCACCTCCTGAACGGCATCTGTGCGCAGCATGCCGACGAGGTGGTAGCCGCTGTCGACGTGATGAACCTCGCCTGTCACGCCTTCGGAGAGATGGCTGAGAAGATAAACCCCCGCGCCCCCGACCTGCTCGGCGGTGACGTTGCGCTTCAAGGGCGAGTTCAGCTCGTTCCAGCGCAGGATGTAGCGGAAATCGCCGATGCCGGAGGCGGCCAGCGTCTTGATCGGCCCGGCAGAGATGGCGTTGACGCGGATGCCCTGCACGCCGAGATCGGCAGCGAGGTAGCGCACGCTCGCCTCCAGCGCCGCCTTGGCCACGCCCATGACGTTGTAGTGGGGCATGACCCGCTCGGCGCCGTAATAGGTGAGAGTCAGCAGGCTGCCGCCCTTGGGCATCAGCTTTACCGCCCGCTGGCAGACGGCGGTGAAGGAGAAACAGGAGATGTCCATGGTCATGGCAAAGTTCTTGCGCGTCGTATCGAGGTAGCGGCCCTTCAACTCCTCCTTGTCAGAGAAGGCGATAGCGTGAACGACGAAATCGAGGCTGCCCCAATCCGCTTCCAGGGCGGCGAAGACGGAGTCGATGCTCGCCTCATCGGAGACGTCGCAGGGGAGCACATGGCGGGCGCCCACCTGGTCCGCCAGCGGCTTGACCCGTTTCTGCAGAGCCTCACCCTGATAGGTGAAGGCCAGCGTCGCCCCCTCGGCCGCCACAGCGCGGGCAATGCCCCAGGCGATCGAACGGTCGTTCGCGACGCCCATGACCAAGCCTCGCTTGCCGGCCATAAGCCCGCTTCGATCGCTCATGAGAACCCCGCTAAAGCGCTTGAAAATAAACTAAAAGCCGCGCTGGCATCCTACAGCATCGAGCCCCGCGGTCAACGCGCGCGGCGGGTTTTGCCCAGCTTCAGTTCGGCTTCAGCTTCTCGGCGATCGCAGCCTGGACCGACTCCGGGCAGGCCTTGATGGCACGAGTCAGGTCGCCCAGCGCCTTGCGCAACGCGTAGACCTGGTCCAGGAGCTGGAGCACCACCGGCATGGCTTCATCGCCCACCGAGAGGTCCTGCTTCAGCTCGCGGATCAGCCGCGC
>DATBBO010000055.1:0-1503 GCA_036270995.1 Dongiaceae bacterium
GCTCAACCGACCTCACCGGCGCCATCGCCGATCGGGCCATGTTCCATGCGGACAACGGCTATTTCCTCGAGGAGGTGACCGTCACCTCGCACCGCTGCCGGACCAACACGGTCTCCAACACCGCCTTCCGCGGCTTCGGCGGGCCTCAGGGCATGATGGGGATCGAGACGGTGATGGAAGCCATCGCCCGCCATCTCGGCCGCGACCCGCTGGCGATCCGCAAGCTCAATCTCTACGGCAAGGACGAGCGCAATATCACGCCCTATCGCCAGACCGTGGAGGACAATGTCCTGCCGGAGATGATTGCCAAGCTGGAGTCCAGCGCCGATTATGCCGAACGGCGCCGCGCGATCGCCGCCTTCAACGCCGGGAGCCCCCGGCTGAAGAAGGGGCTCTCCCTGACGCCGGTCAAATTCGGCATCTCCTTCACCACCAGCCATCTCAACCAGGCCGGCGCCCTGCTGCATATCTATACCGATGGGAGCGTCCATCTGAACCATGGCGGCACCGAGATGGGCCAGGGGCTGTTCATCAAGGTGGCCCAGGTCGTGGCGGAGGAACTGCAGGTCGGTCTCGACCGGATCAAGATCACTGCCACCAGCACCGGCAAGGTGCCCAATACCTCGGCCACCGCCGCCTCCTCGGGCTCCGACATCAACGGCATGGCGGCGCAGGCGGCGGCCCGCATCCTGAAGCAGCGGCTGATCGATTTCGCCTCCGCCCGGTATCGCGTGAGGCCGGACGAGATCGCCTTCCTGCCGGGGCGGGTGCGCATCGGCGCCGAAGAGAAGCCCTTCGCCGACCTGATCAACGAAGCCTATCTGGCGCGCGTCTCTCTTTCGGCGACGGGCTACTACGCGACGCCGAAGATCCATTACGACCGCGCCACCGCCTCGGGCCGTCCCTTCTATTACTTCGCCTATGGCGCGTCGGTGAGCGAGGTGCTGGTCGATACGCTGACCGGCGAATACAAGGTGACCCGCGTCGATATCCTGCATGACGCCGGAAAGTCGCTCAATCCCGCCATCGACCTCGGCCAGATCGAGGGCGGCTTCATTCAGGGCATGGGCTGGCTGACCAGCGAGGAGCTGGTCTGGGATGCAGAGGGGCGTCTGCGGACCCACGCTCCCAGCACCTACAAGATCCCCGCCTGCAGCGATCGCCCCGAGGAATTCCGGATCGACCTCCTGGCGAATGAAAATCGGGAGCCGACGATTTTCCGCTCCAAGGCCGTGGGCGAGCCGCCGCTCATGCTGGCGATCTCGGTGTTCTCGGCTATCTCCGACGCCATCGCGAGCATGGCCGAGGGCCGGCTGCTGCCGGCCCTCGATGCCCCTGCCACGCCGGAGCGCGTCCTGCTGGCGATCGAGGAAATTCGCCGGCGTCGCGCCGCCTGCCCTCGGCAAAGCGATCAACCCCCCATGCTTCGTCATGCCCGCAGCGCCGAATAGCAGCGCCCCGGACTGGCTGGCAGCGGCGCTGAGCTGCCTCGCGCGCGGGATG
>DATBBO010000056.1:0-4707 GCA_036270995.1 Dongiaceae bacterium
CGCCGCCGCGGCATCTGGCGCGGCGGGGCTGGTGCGGACGGGCGCGGCCGCTGGCGTCGCACAGGCAGCCAGGATCACCAGACACAACGTTGCTAAAAGGACACGCATCTCCCACCAGCACAAAAACGCTGGCGGCGCGCGTCGGTTCCCGAGGCCGTTCAGTGAAGTAGTTGCGGCAGCTGCGGCCAGAGGCCCAGCACCCCGACGATGATGAGATAAATGCCGACAATGGCCTGAAGCAGCCGCGGGATCAGCAAAATCAGGATTCCGGCGATCAGGGCTATGAGGGGTTGCAGCACAATCAGGTTTATCGTCGTCATAGGGTCAGGCTCCCGACGGGCACCGGCCAGGCGCCGGCGACTAGATCAAGCCTTCTTCGGTAGGAATGGTTCCCTCACCGGTCCCGTCCGGCCCGCGCCAGCGCTCTCGCCACCGCATCGGTCTGAGCGGCCGTCGATACCTCCATCTCGGAGAGGATCTCGAGCTCGCGCGAGGCAAAAGGATCCTGGCCCGCATGGCGGGATTGCCAGGCCGCGAGCGCGGCGTCGCGTTGCTGGAGCAGGTGCTCGATCTCGGGTCGAAACAGGCGCAGCAGCGCTGCGAGCCAGCGGTTAACCCAGCGCGACGGCCGGGGGCCATCGAGAATGAAGCGGTCGAGCAGTCCGATCGCCGCTGGCGCTGCGATCCAGCTATCCTCCGTCACCCAGCCATTGACCGTGAACAGCCGGATCGGCCGGCTCGCGTGATCGACCGAGACGGCTACGAGATGATGCAACTTCCCCGTGCCTGACGGCCTGACGAAGCTGTGAAAATGGCCATGCTCCCCTGTCGGACGCTCGCTCGCGTCATGGGCATGGTAGAAATACTGCGCCCCATGCTGCGGATCGAAGACATCGCCGCGCGGGTAATGATCCCAGACATAGAACGGCCCCTCATCGCGCAGCAGCCGGCCGACGACGTTGAAGCCCTGGCGCGCCAGCGCGCGCTCCGCCGCCGCCACTTCGCGCCCCGCCGCCGCCATCAGCTCGAGCCGCGCCAGCGGAAGGGATGCCAAGCCCGGCGGCCGGGATCTGGCGGTCACGGTTTGAGCCAGTGCCGCTCCCGGTAGTAGCGCAGCGCTCCGTCATGAAACGGCGCGGTATTGCCGGGCCCGGCCATCTCGGCAGGGGTGAGATTGCGCAAGGCCGGATGCATCCGCCGGAACTGGTCGAAATTCTCGAACACGGCCTTCACGATCTGATAGGCGACCTCCGGCGGCATGGCCGTGGTCGCCAGAAGAGTGGCCCGCGGCCCGAAAGTCGCGACATCGTTGGGATTGCCCGAATAAGTGCCGCCGGGCACGTCGTCCCTGGCGAGATAGGGGATGTCGGCCAGGAGCTTGTCGACCGCCGGGCCGCTCAATGAGACGAGCTGTGCCTCGCAACGGGTGGCCGCCTCCTCGACGGCGCCGTTAGGATGCGACATGGGCATGAGCAGCGCGTCGATCTCACCTTTGCACAAGGCATCGAACTGCAGATTGGCGTCGATCTCCCCCAGACTCGCGAAGTCCGAATCGCTCCAGCCTTCGGCCCGGATCAAGAAATCGGCGAGGATGCGCTGGCCGCTTCCCTTGGGCCCGACATTCACTCTCTTGCCCTTGAGATCGGCGAGGCTGGAAATGCCGGCATTCTTGCGCACGATCAGGGTGAGCGGCTCGCCATGCAGATTGAAGAGGGCGCGCAGTCCCTCGAAAGGGCCCGCCGACTGGAAAGGCCCGAGTCCCTTCACCGCATAGTACTGCCAGTCGGACTGCACGATGGCCATGTCGTACCAGCCAGCCCGGAGGGCCACGAGATTGGCCAGCGAGCCCTGCGTGCTCTCGACCGCGCAGCGCAGCCCGTTCTGGGCGCGCATCGCGTTGACCATGGCGCAGATGGCCCCGCCGGCAGGAAAATAGACGCCCACGACCGGGGCGGTGCCCATGAACAGCGGCCGCGGGATCGCATCGGCACGGGCCGGGGCAGCCGCGCCCAGCAGCAGGCCGCAGAGAAGCAGCAAGCGGATGATCGGCATGGGCTGCCTTCTATGCTGCCGCGGGGATGCCCGCAAGACCTTGCCGAAGGAGGGTTCGCCTAGCTCGGCGCGGGCGAGACGGGAGCGGTCAGGGTGTTGACGACGATCTCGCGGAAGACATGTCCCGTCGCATCGTCAAAGGCCGTCAGGACATCCTCGAACTTGGAGCCCGTGGCCTTCACCTTCTTCTCCGAGGTGATGGCGCGCACGATCTTTCGCTGCGGCATGGCAACCAGCTTGGCGCTCATGCGCACCACCACCGTGGGGATGGGATCGTCACCGTTGTAGATCGCCTGGAACTCACGGAGATCGGTCTTCAGGATGAAGTCGGGACGCAGGCCCGCGGATTCCGGGCCGACGGCGATGATCTTGCCCGTGCGCTCGAAGGATTCCACCAGCAGGCTCTGGATCATGCCCGGCGCGTTGTCGGTCCAGGCGGCCTTGGCATAGTACTCCAGCGTGAAGGGGTTGTGGCTGAGGGCGATGCGCGAGCTGTCGATGCCCGCCGCGGCCGTCGGCAGCTCCACCACCAGCTGCCAGTTCACCGTCGGCAAATCGGGCGGATAGGTCGTCTTCGGCGTCAGCGTATAGAGCGTCGTCGGCTCCTGCACCTTCGGCAGGATATTGCAGCCCGCGAGCAGCAGGACGCTGCTGACAAGAAACCGGCGGCGTCTCATTGCGCCTCGAATCCCTTCTGGCGGTCGCCGAAGAAGAAGCGCGCGGGATCGCGCTCGATCTCGATGGATATGCGGTTGAGCGTCTGGGCCAGGAGCCGAACCTCGGTGATCATCGAGCTCAGCTCGTAGAGGCCCGTCGTGGCGAAATCATGGATCGGCTGACGGTTTTCTTTGATGAGCCCGTCCAGGCTGGTGGCGGTCTTGTTGAAATTGCCCGCCAGCACACGGATCTGATCCACCGCCTTGTCGGCGGAAACCACGAGCTTGCCGGAGCTCCCGCGCAGATCTTGGGCCAGCTTCTGGATCTCCACCGCCGTCGCGGTCACTTGGGTCAGCGCCGTGTCCGCCCGCGTCAGCAGACCGTCGACATTGTCGGAGCTGCTGGCGAGCTTTTGGGTCAGATGGTCCAGATTGGCGAGGATGCGGGCGAGCGCGGCGGAGTTGTCGGGGCTGAGGAAGGTCGAGGCCCGGTCGAGCAGGGCGTTGGCCTTGCTGACGAGCTCCGGGGCGCCGCTCAGCAGGCGCTCGAGGGGGGAATAGGCCGAGGGGATCTCCGAGTTCTCCTTGAGCTTGGGCGCTGTCCTGGTTCCGCGGCTGATCTCCACCAGGACCCCGCCCGTGATGCCCTGCATGGCCAGCGTCGCCACCGAATCCGTGCGGACCGGCGTATCCGACTTGACCCGGATATCGACCCGCGCCAGGGCCGAATCCTGGGGATCGACCTCGACCGTCGTGACATGGCCGACGGGGATGCCGCCGAAGAGCACGTTGCTGTTCACGTCGAGCCCGGCGACGGAGCCGTAGAACCGGGTGAAATAATGGGTCTCGACGACGCGCTCGGAGAAATGGCCGACCCAGACGAGGAAGGCGAGGGCCCCGAACAGCAGGACCAGGACGAAGGCGCCGACGGCGATATGGCTGGCTCGGGTCTCCATTCAGGGCGCCCGCTCCGAGGCCTCCACATGGCGGGCTGCCCGCCCGCGGGGACCATGGAAATAGGCCTGAATCCAGGGGTGCGGATCCCCCAGCAGATTCTCCATCGTATCGACCTTGATCTTCTTATCGACCAGGACGGCGATACGGTCGCAGATAGCGGTAAGGCTGTCCAGATCGTGCGTCACCATGAAGACAGTCAGGCCAAGGCTTTGCTGGAGGCTGCGAATAAGTTCGTCGAAGGCGGCGGCGCTGATGGGATCGAGCCCCGCCGTGGGCTCGTCCAGGAACAAAAGCTCGGGGTCGAGAGCCAGCGCCCGGGCGAGGCCGGCTCGCTTCTTCATGCCGCCGGAGAGCTGGGAGGGGAACTTGCTGCAGGAATCGGGGGGCAGGCCGACCATGGCGATCTTCAATGCCGCGAGCTCGGCGCGCATATGGGCGGAGAGATGGGCATGCTCCTTGAGGGGCAGCTTCACATTGTCGGCCACGGTGAGCGAGCTGAACAGCGCGCCGCTCTGAAACAGCACGCCCCAGCGGGCTTCCAGCTCCCGCCACTGGGCATCGCTGAGGCCATGGGTACTTCTTCCCAGCACCTCGATATGACCGGCAGCGGGAGGGTTGAGCCCGACAATGGTGCGCAGCAGCACCGACTTTCCCGATCCGGACCCGCCGACCACGCCCAGCACCTCTCCCTTCCTGACCTCGAGATCGAGCCCGTCATGTACCACCTGCTCGCCGAAGCGGGTGACAAGGCCGCGGATCTTGATGACCGGCTCGCTCATATGTGCAGAAAGGAGAAGAAGACGCTGAAGAGAGCGTCGAAGACGATGACGAGGAACAGGCTCTCGACCACCGATTGGGTCGTCAGCTGGCCGACGCTCTCGGCGCTGCCGGTCACGCGAAGCCCCTCGAAGCAGCCGACCATGGAGATCAGCAGGGCGAAGATCGGTGCCTTCGACATGCCCACCAGGAAATGCTGCATCGACACGGCATGGCTGAGCTGAGTCAGGTATTGGCGCGCGCTCATGTCCAGCAGGAGCACGCA
>DATBBO010000057.1:0-2456 GCA_036270995.1 Dongiaceae bacterium
TCATCGCCCTGCTGACACCGGTGCTGATCTTCGTCGGGGTCGCCTTCATCGATCTGCCGGTGGGGGCGGTGCTGCTCGGCTTTTCCCTCATCGCGCTCTTCGCGCCGGCGATCTGGCATCGGCGTGATGTCGCCAATTCCCTCGGGCGGCAGGAATCCTATGCCGCCTTCGCCGCCGAGTTCCTGGATTCGATCCAGGGCCTCGCGACCCTCAAGGCCTTCGGCCAGAGCAAGGCGCGCGCCGACAAGCTGGAGAGCCAGGCCCGCGATCTATTCCAGCGCACCATGTGGGTGCTCGGCACCAATGTGGCGGCCCGCGGCATCACCGACAGCTCGATCGCCTGCGGCGCGGCAGCGGCGCTGGCGCTGGGCGCATGGCGCGTCGAGACGGGGGCCATGGGGCTGACGGCGCTGCTGGTGATCCTGATGCTGGGGGTCGAGATCTATCGCCCGATGCGCGAGCTCCGCTCCGTGCTGCATCAGGGCATGGTCGGCATGTCCGCGGCCCAGGGCATCTATCGGATTCTGGACGACCATCCCGATGTGCCCGATGCGCGGCCCGCGACGCTCGACGCGCCACTCTCCCCCGATATCGCCTTCGAGAATGTGTCCTTCCACTACCCGGGCGCCCGGCGCGGGGTGCTGAAGGGCCTCGACTTCCGTGTCGCTGCCGGCGAACGCATTGGCCTGGTCGGCCCCTCGGGCGGCGGCAAGTCCTCGATCCTGCGGCTTCTGCTGCGCTTCTACGACCCGGATCAAGGGCGGGTGACCCTGGGCGGCCATGACCTGCGCGAGCTCTCCTTCCGGCAGATCCGCTCCCTCATCTCGGTGGTGAATCAGGACAGCTTCCTCTTCCACGGCACGGTCGAGGAGAACATCCGCATGGGCCGGCCCGAGGCGAGCGCCGCCGAGGTCGAGGCCGCCGCGCGGGCCGCCAATATCCATGGCTTCGTCGCGAGCCTGCCCCAGGGCTATGCCACCGTCATCGGCGAGAAGGGCATCAAGCTCTCCGGCGGCCAGCGCCAGCGCGTCGCCATCGCCCGCGCGCTTCTGCGCGACACGCCGATCCTCCTGCTCGACGAGGCGCTCTCCGCGGTCGATGCGGAGAACGAGGCCGTGATCCAGCAGGCTCTCGACCGCCTGATGCGGGGCCGCACGACCCTGATCCTTGCTCACCGGCTCTCCAGCGTCATCGGCTGCGACCGGATCCTGGTGCTCGATGGCGGGCGTATCGCCGAGAGCGGCAGCCATGGGCAGCTGATGCGATCTTCCGGCATCTACGCCCGGCTCATGGCCGAGCAGGCCAGGGAGTCCGCCCCAGCGGAGGCGGTTGAGGACTCCGAGCTTCCGCGCGTGGAGGCCATCGCCGATGGCGAGCACGGTGCCGCTAGCCCGTTGACGGAAGGCATCATCAGGGCCGAAGGGCTCAGCTGGCCGCAGCTCACCCTCGAGCTGATGAAGCTGGTGCTGCCCTGGAAGGGCCGCCTCACCATCACCTTCATCCTCGGCGTGCTCCGGGTCGTCGCCTTCATCGGCGTCGGCGCCCTCAGCGCGATGGCGGTGCTGGCGCTGAAGCATGGCGAGGCCCTCGGCCCCTGGCTCTGGGCGCTGGCGGTCGTGGCGCCGCTCTCGGGCCTGCTGCATTGGCTCGAATCCTGGATCGCCCATGATATGGCCTTCCGGCTCCTGGCCGAGATGCGGATCGCGCTGTTCCGCAAGCTCGATGCGCTGGCGCCCGCCTATCTGGTGCGCCGGCGCACCGGAGATCTGATGGCGCTCGCCACTCACGATGTGGAGATGGTCGAGTATTTCTTCGCCCATACCGTGGCTCCGGCCTTCGTCGCCATCCTGGTGCCGGCGGTGGTGCTGGCGGTGCTGGCGATCGCGAGCCCTTGGATCGCGCTCGCCCTAGTGCCTTTCCTTCTTGCCGTTGCCCTCAGCCCCTTCCTGATGCGCGGGCGGGTCGACCGCCTGGGCTCGCGGGCGCGGGAGGCCTCCGGCGAGCTCGGCGCCTTCGCGGTCGATTCGGTGCAGGGCCTGGCGGAGATCGTGGCCTTCCAGCAGGAGGCGGCGCGGGGAGAGCAGCTCGACATGCTTTCCGATCGCATGGTCGCGCTGCGCCTGCCCTTCTATGGCGAGCTCAGCCTGCAGCAGAGCCTGCTGGAAGTCCTGACCGGACTCGGGGGTCTCGCCGCGGTCGTGACCGGCGCCATGATCGCGGGCCAGGGCGGGGTCGATCCCGCTTTGCTTCCGCTGCTCACGATTCTCGCCATGGCCGCCTTCCTGCCGGTCTCGGAGATCGCCCAGGTCGGCCGGCAGCTTGCCGATACGATTGCATCCACACGCCGCCTGCACGTGGTGCATTCCGAGCCGGTGGTGATCACCGACGGCCCGCGCATCCCCACCGCGCCGCGCGGCGGCTCCACCGTCCGCTTCGAGCATGTGCGCTTCACCTAC
>DATBBO010000058.1:0-3205 GCA_036270995.1 Dongiaceae bacterium
GTGACGATGACGCCCTTGCCTTCGAGTCCTGCGCCGATGTTCCAGCTCATGTTGGCCTGTCCTCCAGCCGGCGCCGCCAGCCACCCTGGGGCGGGGAGATCGCGGTGTATTCCTCCACGAAGCACCACTGCATATCCCCCAGGAACTTCTCGCGATCCGCGATCAGCCGGCTGATATGGGGTTCGGCCTTGAAGGCGGCTTCGGCGGCGGCGATGTCGTTGAACCAGAGCTCGCCCACCCCGTCCCAGCCCGCCTCCGCCGGCGACCAGCGCTCGACCACGCCGAAGCGCAAGCCCCGCAGACCCGGCAGGTGGCGCACGATTTCCGCATGGGGACCCATCCAATGGGCGAGGAAGGCCTCGCGGCTCATGCCCTCCTTGCGTCTTACCAGGCTCACGCGCTTGATCATGGTTGGTCCTTCCTCGCGCAGACGCGGCGACGTCCTCAGATGCGGAACAGCCCTTCGGCGTTCTCGGCGAACATGGTCCGCTGCTCCAGCTCGCTGAAGCCGGAGACGATCGTCGCATAGGCCTCGATGAGATCGGGATAGGAGCTGTACATGCGGTCCACCGGCCAGTTGGTGCCGAAGATGACCCGCGCCGGGGTGAAGGCCTCGATGCAGGTCAGGACATAAAGCCTGAGGCTCTCCACGGTCCAGCGATGGTCGCCCATGCCAAGGCCGGAGATCTTCATCCAGATGTTCGGCAGCCTGGCGAGCTCGAAGATGCCGCGGCGCCAGGCCTCGAAATATTCCGGCGTGCGCTTCTGCGGGATCCCGCAATGATCGATGGCGAGGGTGACCTCCGGCGTCTTGTCGGCCAGCGCCATGACCTTGGGATAAAGGTCCGGGCGCGTATCGAGGCAGCAGACGAGGTTGTGGCGCGCGAGCAGCTTGTAGCCCGCCTGCCAGGCCGGGTTCGTCAGGTAATCCCCGGGCCCGAAATCGCGGATGCCGCGGACATTGGCAAAGGCCATATGGCGCTCCAGCACATCGCCGGCATCGGGCTCCGCCAGATGGCATTCCGCGACGATGCCATGTGGATAGCCGAACTTGTCGGCGAAGGCCTGGAGCCAGCGCGTCTCGTCGACGGGATCCTTGATGCCGAGGGCCGCCTGGACATGGATCGCCTTGGGCACGTTGGAGAAGCGGATCTCGGCGATGTAGTCCTCGATCCAGTAACGCTGGGCCTTGATTGCGTCGATATTGCCGAGGAAGGGATGGACGGAGTCGGGCTCGAGCCAGCTGTAGCGAAGCTCGGGGCGCTTCATGTCATGGAGATGGAAATGGGTGTCGATGAAGGGGATGCGGGCCATGCTCTCGTTCCTCTTCCTGTCGAATTCCCTCGCCCGGCGTCACGCCCGCGAGAGTGGGACCCCCGGACGATCGGCGAGCCCGGCGCTAGAGCGCATCGGCGATGGCTTCGGCGAGCGATGGGGTCGAAGCCTTGCCGCCCATATCCGGCGTCAGCTCCGATCCCGCCGCCAGCACCCGCTCGATCGCCTTGAGGATGGCATCGGCGGCGGCCTTCTGGCCCAGATGCTCCAGCATCAGGGCGCCCGACCAGATCTGGCCGATGGGATTGGCGATGTTGCGCCCCGCAATATCGGGTGCGGAGCCATGGACGGGCTCGAACATGGAGGGGAAGCGGCGCTCCGGATTGAGATTCGCCGAAGGGGCGATGCCGATGGTGCCGGTCACTGCCGGCCCGAGATCCGACAGGATGTCCCCGAAGAGATTGCTTCCCACCACCACGTCGAAGCTCTCCGGCCGGCGCACGAAATGGGCCGTCAGGATGTCGATGTGATACTGCTCGACTGCCACATCGGGGAAGGACTTCGCCATGGCGCGGAAGCGCTCGTCCCAGAAGGGCATGGTGTGGATGATGCCGTTGGATTTCGTGGCCGAGGTCAGGCGCCGGCGGGGGCGCGACTTCGCCAGTTCGAAGGCGTATTTCAGGATCCGGTCGACCCCGCGCCGGGTGAAGAGATTCTCCTGCACCGCCATCTCGTCATCGGTGCCGGCATAGAGGCGCCCGCCGATCTCCGAATACTCGCCCTCGTTGTTCTCGCGCACGATCATGAAATCGATCGAGCCCGGCGCCTTGTCGGCGAGCGGGCAGGGCACGCCCTCGAACAGCCGCACCGGACGCAGATTGACATATTGCTGGAACTGGCGGCGGATCGGGATCAGCAGATTCCAGAGCGAGACATGGTCGGGCACGCTGGGCCACCCGACGGCGCCGAGGAAGATCGCATCATGCCCTGCGATGCGCGCCAGCCCATCGGCGGGCATCATGCGCCCCGAGCGCTCGTAGAGATCGCAGCCCCAGTCGAAATCCTCCCAGGCGAGCTCGAATCCATGGCGCTTGCCGGCCGCATCGAGCACCTGGCGCGCCGCCGGCACCACCTCCTTGCCGATGCCGTCGCCCTCGATGACGGCGATGCGAAATCGGGCCATGATTCCTCCCTCGCCCTGCCTAGGTGCGGTCTCAAAGTTTATCGTGATATCGTTTCAATTCATAGCCGCCGCGCTGCGCGACGGTCAAGAGCGACGCCGCGCCCTATCCTTTCCACTGGACCAATATTGCGTTGGAAATACAGATGCAGTTCTTGCGATCGCCGATCTTCACCGAGGCACCGCGACAAGCCTTGCGGTATCAAATAACGTTTCCATATAATGCTGCCACGAGGCTGAAATGCCGTCACGGAGCGATCCGCAAGATGGTGCCCGCCTGGGGAGGAATCGTTTGCCCGTCGGCCGCCGCTCAGTTTTCCCCGGCGACACAGTTTTCTCCCTCGCCCGCCAGAGGGGTGAGGGGAGGAGAGCCCGTCGGTGAGCGCCTCTGCAGCCATACCGCGCCGTGCCGTGGTGACGGGAGCTGCGAGCGGCATCGGCCTTGCGGTCGCCCGGCGGTTGCGGCGCGAAGGGGCGAAGGTGCTCGCCGCCGACATCGACGAGAAGCGCCTGAGCGCGGCGGCGGAGCTGGGCTGCGAGACCATGGCCGTCGATCTCGCCGAGCCGGCGGCGCGCGATCGCCTGGCGAAGGCGGCCGAGGGCATCGACTATCTGGTGAACGCGGCAGGCATCATCCGGATCAAGCCCATCTTCGAGGTCACCGTCGAGGATTGGCGAAAGGTTTTGACCGTCAACACCGAGGCGATCTTCTTCCTCTGCAAGGCCATCGGGCCGCGCATGCGCCCCGAG
>DATBBO010000059.1:0-5417 GCA_036270995.1 Dongiaceae bacterium
CTTTTTCTTGCCGGCGTGGCCGCCTGCGTATCGGTGCCTCTGTCGATATTCCTCGGGCTCGTAGCGGCCATTCGGCAGAACAGCCCGTTCGACCGCATCATCAACGCATTGACGTTGACGACGATCTCTTTCCCCGAGTTCTTTATCGGCTACATCCTGATCATCGCCTTCGCAGTGAAGCTCGCCTGGTTTCCGAGCCTGGCGATGCTGAGCAGCGGCATGAGCTTCTGGCAGGATCTCTACGCCGTGACCCTGCCGGCCGCGACCCTGGTGCTGGTGGTCCTCGCCCACATGATGCGCCAGACCCGCGCGGCGGTTTACAGCGTGCTCTCGAGCCCCTTCATCGAGATGGCCTTCCTGAAGGGCATCCCGAAATGGCGCATCGTGCTGCAGCACGCCCTGCCGAACGCGCTGGCCCCGATCGTCAACGTGGTCGCGCTCAATCTGGCCTACCTCATCGTCGGCGTGGTGGTGGTGGAGGTGGTGTTCGTCTATCCGGGCATGGGCCAGCTCATGGTGGATTCGGTATCCAAGCGCGACGTGCCGGTGGTGCAGACCTGCGGGCTGATCTTCGCGCTCGCCTATGTCGGCCTCAACCTGATCGCGGATATCCTGGGCATCTTGTCCAATCCGCGTCTCAGGCATCCGCGGTGAGGGATAGGCGATGCAGATCTTTGGCCATCGCCTCAGCCTGACTGCCTGGATCGGCCTCGCCATCGTCGTGATCAACCTGCTGGCGGCCTTGCTGGCGCCGGTCATCGCGCCCTACGGCCAGGCGGAGCTGGTCGGCGATGTCTGGGCGCCGCCCTCCGGCCAGTTCTGGCTTGGACTCGATAGTCTGGGCCGCGACATGTTCTCGCGCCTGCTCTACGGCGCCCGGACGACGATCAGCATTGCGCTCCTGATCACAATCTGCTCCTTCGCCATCGGCATCATCACCGGCTTCGCCGCCGCCATCCTGGGCGGCTGGATCGACACGGCTCTCAGCCGCTTCGTCGATGCGATGATGGCGATCCCGACGCTCATCTTCGGCCTGATCATCCTGTCGGTGCTCGGCACCTCGATCCCGGTGCTGATCGGCACCATCGCGATTCTGGATTCGACCCGGGTCTTCCGTCTCAGCCGGGCCGTGGGCCTCAATATCACTGTGCTCGACTATGTCGAGGTGGCGCGGCTCAGGGGCGAGGGGCTCTGGTGGGTCATGCGGCGCGAGGTGCTGCCCAATGCGCTGCCGCCGCTGATCACCGAGTTCGGCCTGCGCTTCTGCTTCGCCTTCCTCTTCATCGCGGCGCTGAGCTTCCTCGGACTCGGCATCCAGCCGCCGCTCGCCGATTGGGGCGGCATGGTGCGCGACAACGCCCAGGCCATCAATTTCGGGGAGATCGCGCCCCTGATCCCGGCGGCGGCCATCGGCCAGCTGACCATCGGCGTCAATCTGGTGGTGGACTGGCTGCTCTCGATCCACAGCCGGCCTCACGGAGAGGGCGCGTGAGCGGCGAAATCCTGCGCATGGAGGCCCTCGAGGTCGAGGCGCGCGCGGCCCATGGCGGAGCGGGCAAGGCGATCGTCGACGGGGTCGACCTCGTCCTTTATCGCGGCGAGGTGCTTGGCCTCATCGGCGAATCCGGTGCGGGCAAAACGACCATCGGACTCGCGGCGCTCGGCTATGCGCGGCCGGGCTGCGCCATAACCGGTGGGCGCGTCCTGTTCGACGGCACCGATATCCGCGGGCTGACCGCCGAGGGGCGTCGGCGCCTGCGCGGCCGGCGGATCGCCTATATCGCCCAGAGCGCGGCCGCCGCCTTCAACCCCGCCAAGAAAATCCTCGACCAGATCTGCGAAGGCCCTCTGCGCCATGGGGTGATGGGCACGCGCCAGGCGCGGGCCGAGGCGGTGCAGCTCTTCCGCGAGCTGGACTTGCCGTCGCCCGAAAGCTTCGGCGAGCGCTATCCGCATCAGGTCTCCGGCGGCCAGCTCCAGCGCGCGATGGCGGCCATGGCGATGTCTTGCCGGCCCGACATCCTGGTGCTGGACGAGCCGACCACGGCGCTCGACGTCACCACCCAGATCGAAGTGCTGGCCGCGATCCGCAAGCTGATCCGCGAGCATCACACGGCCGGCCTCTATATCAGCCACGATTTGGCCGTCGTCGCCCAGATCGCCAGTCGCATCATGGTGCTCCGCCACGGCAAGATGGTGGAGGAGGGCGAGGCGGGGCAGATCCTGCACCGGCCGCGGATGGACTATACCCGCGCCCTGGTCTCGATCCGCGAGTCGCTCACCCAGCAGGCGGGCGTTGCAGCCGGCGAGCCGCTGCTGCAGATCAGCGGCGTCGGAGCCAGCTACAGCAGGCTGCCGCGGGTCATCGACGAGATAGATCTGGGCGTCGATCGCGGCGAGACGGTCGCCGTTGTCGGTGAATCGGGCAGCGGCAAGAGCACCTTGGCGCGGGTCATCACTGGGCTGCTGCCGCGCCTCGCCGGCGAGATCCGCTTCCGCGGGAAGCCGCTGTCGCCGGCCCTGGCGGCGCGCAGCCGCGAGGATCTGCGCCGGATCCAGATGATCTACCAGATGCCTGACATCGCGCTGAACCCACGGCAGCGCGTGGGGGAGATCATCGGCCGGCCCCTGGCGTTCTATCTCGGCATGGAGGGCCAGCGCCAGAAGGAGCGCGTGGCGGAGCTGCTGCAGGCGATCGACCTGCCGCCGGAGTTCGCGACCCGCCTGCCGGGCGAGCTCAGCGGCGGCCAGAAGCAGCGGGTCTGCATCGCCCGCGCGCTGGCCGCCGAGCCGGATCTGATCATCTGCGACGAGGTGACCTCTGCGCTGGACCCGCTGGTGGCCGAGGGTATCCTGAAGCTGCTCGGCAGGCTGCAGCGCGAGCAGGGCTATGCCTATCTCTTCATAACGCACGACCTCGGCACGGTGCGGCGGATTGCCGACCGCGTGGCCGTCATGCTGAAGGGTCGGATCGTGGCCGCGGGGGCCGTCGACAGCGTCTTCGCACCCCCTTATCACCCCTACACGAAGCTGCTGCTGTCCTCGGTGCCGGAGATGCGCCTGGACTGGCTCGATGGTGTGCTCGCCGAGCGCGCACGTCCCGACCGCGAATCCCTATCCTCCGCCTCGAACGCCTCGCCGAAGCACGCCATGACTCGCAAGTCGGAGGGCGGGGGTATGGCGTTCACCGAGCAGTAGGTCTCTACGCGCCCAGAGCCTGATCGCCTCGAGCCGGTTCGGCTTAAGGCGTGTTCAAGCTGACTCGATCTTGCTCCAGAGGTGCTGCCGGCTCGCCGGGAGCGGCTTCAGCTCACTCAGTCTGGGCGGCTCCTGTGCTCGAATGAGCCGTGGAGCCGCTGGGAGGCGAATCGGCAAATGCCTTGTGCGTCAGAATGAACTCCCGATGGCCGAGACGCTCGGAGGCCGGTCTCGCTCCCGCTGCGACCCGAAGGACAAGATCGTAGATTTCATCCCCCAGAGATGTCAGCGTCCCCCGACCCTCGAGGATCCGGCCGGCATCCACATCCATGTCTTCGGTCAGCTGTCGATAGGTGTCGGGGTTCGCGCAGATCTTGACCACGGGCGAGATCGCCGAGCCGACAACCGAACCGCGACCGGTGGAGAAGAGCACCAGTTGCGCGCCGCTGGCGATCATCTCCACGATGCCGACATTGTCGGTAGCGTCCGAAAATCCGTAGCGAAGGGGGCCATCCGGTATCTTGTCCATCAGATACAAGCCCGGGACGGGAGGCCTGTCGCCGGGGCGGATCACGCCGGAGATGGGGCCGCTCCCGCTCTTCGCATAGGCCCCTAAGGACTTTTCTTCGATCGTGGTAAGGCCGCCATCGGCATTGCCGGGTGCAAAAGAGCCGTGACCCAGCGCATCGAAATACCTGACCGCCTTGCTCATCGCGGCGAGGATTGCGGACGCGACTTCGGGCGTCTTCGCCCGCTTGGCCAACAGGTGATCACAGCCGATGAGCTCGCCGGTCTCCTCGAAGATCGCGGTCGCGCCCTCGGCCAAGAGACGATCATAGGCGAGGCCGATCCCCGGATTCGCGCTCAAGGCGCTGGTCGAATCGGAGCCGCCGCAGATGGTGGCGACCGACAGGTCGGACACCTGGAATGGCGATCGATCGGTCGATCGCAATGCTTCGAGCGTTTCTGCTAGCCACATCCCGCCGACCGTGACCGCCTTGCCGCCCCCGCCCAGCGAGCGACAGTCGATATGACGGGCCGGCCGGCCGCTGGCCTCGATCCAAGTCGTGAGCTCGACCCCCAAGCTGCTGGAGGCAGCCTCGAGGACCAGGGCAGCACCGACGTTCGGGTGGGCAGCCAGGCAGCGCAAGATCTTGCGAATATACGGGTTGGGCTCGGCGGAGACGAAGCCGATTGCCTCCACGCCGTGGCGGTCGAGCGGGCGCGCCATGCGACGGGCCAGTTGCCGCATCGCCTCGCCCAGATGGATGACGACGATGTGGTTGCGAATTCCGAAGTGGCCGTCCTGCCGGCGAAAGCCCAGCATTTCTGTCATGAGCGAATCCCGCGTTCGGGCCGAAGATCTTTATGTGCCAAGGCGAAATCGCAGTAGCCCAGCTGCTCGGCCCTGGTTTTTTGGCCTTCCATGGCTCTGTGAATCGCGGCCATGGTCTGGTCGACGTCCGTGGCGTCAACTTCGCTTCCCGCGTTCATCGACAATGCGGAATCGGCGCTGATCTTGATGACCGGCAGGAGAGCGGATCCGGCGAGCTGCCCGTCATCAGCCGCGGCGATGAGGAGCTGAACGCCGCAGGCAGCAAGCTCGGCTGCCGCCACCGCGGGGCTCAAATCGATGGGGCCATGGCGCGGCTCGCCGGAAGGAACATTGTCCAGCAGATAAAGACCTTTGCCCGATGGCGGCTGCGCCGGGTGCAGCAGGCCGGCAATGGCGGCGTTTCCTGCGAACCGGTGGGAATGGGCCGGCAGCTCGAATTGGTCCCCGAGCAGGGCCCGGCAGTAGGCCGCCCGTTCCGACAAGTTCGCAAGCCGCGAAGCGATCTCCGGGCTGGCGGCTCGATCCTGGAGGTCCCGCCCCTTCGCAAGATCATCGACGATGATCGCAACACCGGCACCAAGGAGCCTGTCGGTCACTTGGCCCAGCAACTGCATGGTTTCCGGCCTGGCGAGGCCTGGCAGAAGGCCGACGCCGAGGTCCCCCAGCTGAAGCTCGAGGGGTCGCATCTGCTTCAGGCGGGCGAGCGCGGAACCCACCCAGTCCCTGCCAGCCGCGATTGTGGAGCGCGTGCCACCCGCGTGTTGGATGGTCAGAAGCTTTGCAGGTCTTCCCGAGGTATTGATCGCCCTCTCCAGCGCGCCCCCGCGGAAGCTCTCGCAGCCGAGCGATATGAGCAGAACTGCGCCCACATTCGGATGAGCGC